>CAJXCU010000061.1 GCA_913051935.1 uncultured Flavobacteriales bacterium | reverse complement strand
AAAATTTAGCGAAGTCTGTTTCGTCGAACCCATAATAAATGACATCTACATTTTTGCCGCCGATTGATTCAAGATCTTTTTTCCAAGAGGGACTCGCTATTGTAATTTTCTTCGCTGTTTGAAATACTTCCTGTTCGAGCGCTCTGTGAATTTTATCTGCTCTTTTTCCAATATATAACTCACTGTAATAGTCGACTTGTGTCCAAGGGTCTTGGAAATCAGCTAGCCACGGAATGTTATGTTTTTGGGAGATGCGCATTCCAATCACAGTGTTTGTATGGGGTGGACCATCAGTTAAAATGGCATCAATATGGTTGTTTTCAAGGTAATGATCTATATACCTCAGACATGGCTTAATCCAAGCGCTTCGAGCATCGGGGATGAAGAAATTTCCACGCACCCACATTCCAAACTTATCAATGATTGATCTTTTCTTTTCTGAATTATTTGTGATGTTTTGAAGCGGTGTTTCTTTTTTTCTTCCTGTGATTTTTTTGAAGGCATTGATTGGCTCAAAAATAGGAACTTTATGAATTTCAATCCCATCAGGTATCTCCTTAACATTATCATGATCAATGAATTGATAAGAAGGGTTTTCTGCCGTTAGCACAATTGGTTCCCATCCAAAGTCACGTAGGTATTTTACAAACTTTAAGCATCGCAAAACACCAATTCCCCCAGCAGGTGGCCAACTATATGTTATGACTAGGACTTTTTTCACTTTAAAATCGGACTAAATTTAGTGATAATAAGCGAAGCCTGATTATTTTGATAGGTCAATATACAAGCTCAAATCCTCTTGTATATGCGAGCATGATTTGCTTATCAATGTTATTTATTCGATAGTTGTCATTTGAACGTTTATATTTGTTAATAGCTATGGGTTTAGTACAAAAAGATGCTTTAAGAACAACAGTAATCTCCTCTTTTGGATTGATCTTAGGGTATCTCAATAAGGGTTTATTCTTTTTATTGATTTTTTCTACCGAACAAATTGGAGTGGTCAACTTGGTTTTTTCTTTGGGCGTTTTATTTGCTCAATTCTCAAATTTTGGTGCAGTATACAGTATTTGGAAATTCTTTCCATTTTTCAAAAATAAAGCAAATAATCACCACGGTTTCTTAAGTTTTTCGCTGCTAATCACTTTTTTAGGTGTTGTGCTTGTCACCTTTTTCTTCTTGGTATTTCGATCTAATATTGAGGATATATATGAATCAAAGTCTCCGTTATTTCTTGATTTTTACCTTTGGGTGATCCCTCTAGGGATTGGCTATCTCATGTATTTGGTTTTTGAGGTCTACCTGCGTTCATTGTTTAAAAATGTAATCTCAGTTTTGGCAATGGATGTTGTTCTCCGTTTAGTCGTTAGTCTATTACTACTGTTATTTTGGCGGGATTGGATTGATTTTGAAGATTTTGTTGTTGCGCACAGTCTTGTATTTTTTGTACCACCTTTGATTTTAATCATTTATCTTAAGTACCTGGGTGAATTGTTCCTCAATCCTAAAAAGATCAATATTTCAAAAAGGTTTAAAAAAATCATTTTCAATTACTCTGCATTTAATTACATGAATACGCTTGGAAGGGTATTGGTGAATGCCCTAGATGTGATCATGATTGCACAATTCATTGGTTTGAAAGCAACCGGGGTATATACGACTGTAGTATTTTTAACTAGTGCATTACAGGTGCCTTATAAATCATTAGTGCGAGTTAGCTCTCCCTTAATTTCTGAGCATTGGAAAAATAGAGATTTCTCTGGTATGCGAATGCTATATCGCCAGGTGAGTTCGGTTTCATTGGTGATTGGATTGGGTTTGTTCATCATGACATGGGTAAATATTGATTTCTTATTTTCATTTTTAAAACCTGAGTTTTCAGAAGGTATTTGGGTGTTTTTCTTTCTCATGATGGGACGCTTGCTCGATATGTATTTCGGTTTGAATGGGCACATATTTACTTCTTCTAAAAAATATAGGTATGATTTAATTTTTACCTTCAGTCTCATAGGTATTGTATATTTCCTTAACCTTTATTTAATTCCAATCTATGGAATT
This sequence comes from uncultured Flavobacteriales bacterium, assembly GCA_913051935.1. Lineage (GTDB taxonomy): Bacteria > Bacteroidota > Bacteroidia > Flavobacteriales_D > Crocinitomicaceae > UBA952. The sequence goes on along the minus strand of CAJXCU010000061.1, from coordinate 11,043 downwards.
ACGGGTGCTGCAATCTCAACAGCGATGGCTTTAATACTATATAATTTAGGAAGGTTGCTTTTTGTTTATTTTGCTTATGCGATTCATCCATTTACCTGGAGGCAGTTTCTGATTATAATTTTGGGGATCACCAGTATCATTGTAATTATAAATATTCCAATGTTTGACTTGAATGTTTGGATTCAATTTGTTCTAAGGACATTCATCACAGGTCTTATTTTCTTTGGAACGATACTGATACTAAATTTAGAACCCGAAACCAAGAATTATCTCAAAAAGGCTTTAAGGTTTATAAAAACTTCATAATCTATAAAGCGCGTCTAGATCATCCCTTTTATATGATCGATGGCCTGCTGTAAGCCTGCTGCATTTCTACCTCCTGCTGATGCATAAAATGCCTGACCACCGCCTCCACCTTGAATATGGTGACTCGTTTCTTTAATCCAATGTGCTGCATTGAATGCTTTTTCTTTGACTAAATTATCAGATAAAATAATGTGCAAACCACATTTACCCCCATCGATATTTCCAACGACCCCCATGAAGTTGTCTATTTCCCCTTTTAGTTGAAACAAAATATCTTTGACACTAGAGGAGGGGAGTTCAACAATTGCGTCCACGAAATTAATGCCTTTAACAATGGATATTTTCTCTTGTAGTGTGGTTTTTATTCTTTTGGCATTTTCCTTCTGCAGGTTCTCAATTTGTTTGGATAATTCTTGATTTTTCGTCATTAAATCTTGAATTGCTTGAGCAAGGTTTTTTGGTTTATTGAGTAAGGACGCTGCCGCTTCGTATTTTGTTGTTCTTTCTCTAAAGTATGTATTCGCAGCATCTCCACAGATTGCCTCTATTCTTCTGATACCGGATGCAACCGCAGTTTCAGCTGTAATTTTGAACATGCCAATCCTATTTGTAGATGCTACATGAGTTCCACCGCAAAGCTCAATAGAGTTATCGAATTTAATTACCCGAACTTCTTTTCCATATTTCTCCCCGAATAACGCAGTGGCTCCCATTTCTTTTGCTGCGTCTATAGGCATATTTCTAAATTCTTCCAATGGGATGTTTGCTTCAATATTGTGCAGAACTAAGGCCTCAATATTTTCAAGTTCTGTCGCATTGACTTTCGAAAAGTGAGAGAAATCAAATCGAAGTGAATTGGGTTGTACCAATGAGCCTTTCTGTTCTACATGGGTCCCTAAAACAGTCTTCAGGGCGTGGTGCAGGAGATGTGTTGCTGTATGGTTTTTTGCTGAGTTATTTCTTTTTGAAACATTCACGCTCGCCTTGAACTCTTGGCTAAGGTCTTTCGGCAATTCTTTAGTGAAATGAACAATCAGATTGTTTTCTTTTTTCGTATCAAAAATAGCTGTGCTATTCTCCTCAAAGATGAGCAATCCTTGGTCACCAATCTGTCCACCACCCTCTGGGTAGAAAGGAGTTTTATCAAGGACAAGTTGATAAAATATTTTTCCTTTCTGATTGATTTCTCGGTATTTTGAAATCTTCACATTAGCTGTAAGTTCATCGTAGCCTAAAAATAGTGTGGATTCCATGTTCTTATTGACAATTACCCAGTCTTTAACCTCCATACTTGATGCTTTGCGAGATCTTTCTTTCTGAGCTTTGAGTGCGCTATCAAAACCCTTTTCATCTATCGCTAGTTTATTTTCTCTTGCGATGAGTGATGTAAGGTCTAATGGGAAGCCATAGGTATCATACAGCTCAAAAACGTCTTCACCTTGAATGAATGGTTCGTTTTTTGCGGAACATTTTTTGATTAACTGGTCCATTCTTTTAATGCCCTGCGCTAATGTTCTGTGGAAACTTTGCTCTTCCTCGGTAACTACTTTTTTTATCGTACCCGCCTGGGTTTTAAGCTCTGGATAAGCAACAGACATTTGTTGCATTAAAACGGGTACAAGTGCTCCCATGAAGGGTTCTTTTAAGTCTAAGGTCTGATAGGCGTACCTCACGGCTCTTCTTAGGATTCTTCTAATAACGTAACCGGCGCCAGTATTTGACGGTAGCTGTCCGTCTGCAATAGAAAATGAAATGGCTCGAATATGATCTGCGATGACCCTTAATGCGATGTCTGTTTCTTCTGATTTACCATATTTCACATTAGAAAGTGATTCTATCTTTTCAATAATTGACTGAAATAAATCGATGTCATAATTGGATTGTTTTCCCTGAAGAGCCATGGCAAGCCTTTCGAGCCCCATACCAGTATCTACGTGTGTTTCTGGAAGGTTTATAAGTGATTTATCTGCGTTTCGGTTGTATTGTATAAAAACAAGGTTCCATATTTCAATAACTTGTGGGTGGTCTTTATTTACAAGTGTTTTTCCATTTTTTTCACGACGGTCATCATCACTCCTAAGGTCCATATGAATTTCAGTACAAGGTCCACATGGTCCAATGTCTCCCATTTCCCAAAAGTTATCTTTTTTTGGCGCTTTGATGATTCTATCCGAATCAATGTACTTTTTCCATAAATCAATGGATTCTTGATCAACAGAAACTCCATCCTTTTTATCTCCTTCGAAAACAGTAACATATAGACGGTCTTTTGGAAGTTCATAAACATCGGTAAGTAGCTCCCAAGCCATCTCAATGGCTTCTGCTTTGAAGTAATCACCGAATGACCAGTTACCGAGCATTTCAAACATCGTATGGTGGTATGTATCTACACCGACCTCATCTAAGTCGTTGTGCTTGCCGGATACCCTCAAACACTTTTGGCTATTGGCGACTTTTCTATTTTCGGGGATTTCATTACCAAGAAAAAAGTCCTTGAATTGATTCATTCCTGCGTTAATAAACATAAGCGTTGGGTCGTTTTTGACAACCATAGGTGCAGAAGGAACAATTTGATGACCCTTTTTTTCAAAGAAATCAAAAAATGATTTTCGTATTTCGGTAACTGTCATAATTAATTTTAACGGATGTAAAGTTAGAATTTATCTTTCAATCCAATGTATTCCTAAGAGGAGGACTTTCTTTATCTTTGTATCAAATTTAATTACATGAATTTTTTAGATGCTCAAATTGAGCAATATGCTGAGGCCCATACGTCCCCTGAGAATAATCTATTGGCAAAAATTACTAGAGATACTTATCTGGAGGTATTACAGCCGAGAATGCTCAGTGGTCATCTTCAGGGAAGAGTTTTGAGTATGCTCTCTAAGATGATACGGCCCAACGCGATATTGGAGATCGGAACGTATACAGGTTATTCTGCTTTATGTCTAGCTGAAGGTCTTACAGATGATGGAGCACTTATAACCATAGATAAGAACATTGAATTATATGATCGGGTTAATGCTTATTTTTCTGAGTCAGAATTCGCATCGAAAATTAAGATGATACACGGAAATGCACTCCATATTTTACCAAAGCTCGACCAGAAATGGGATCTAATTTTTATCGATGCCGATAAAGAAAATTATCAGAATTACTACGATATAACCTTTCAAAATCTAAATTCGGGTGGTTACATTATTGCTGACAATGTATTGTGGTCAGGAAAAGTTATTGATCCCGATGAGAATGATGCTGATACGCTTGCGCTTAGGTCATTTAATACAGCCCTAGTCGATGATGGTAGGGTGGAGGTACTCATACTTCCACTGCGCGACGGATTGACCGTTTTACGAAAAAAATAGTATGAAACGTGAATTACGCAAAACAGCAGACGGCTCCAATACATTGTACGTGCCTGATTTAGACGAGCATTATCACTCATTTCATGGAGCCCTTCAGGAGGCAAAGCATGTGTTTATTCAGAATGGTTTGCTCAATCAAAAAAAAACATCTTTGCGCGTTCTTGAGGTTGGTTTCGGAACAGGTTTAAATGCATTACTAACAGCTTGTGCTGCATTTCGTTTGGGCTACACAATTGATTATGTTGGTATCGAAGCTTATCCCGTTCCAACTGAATTGATGGAGAAAATGGATTATGCTTGTTTACTTGAGGATAATAATGCAGCATTATTTTATGAACAAATCATCCATTCTAAATGGTCTACGACAAACTCAATTCATGCTAAATTTCAACTCACAAAATTGGAGGAGCGTATTGAGGATACCCTCATTGGTAAAAAATTTGATCTCATTTATTTTGATGCTTTTGGTCCGCGTGTCCAAAATGAGATTTGGAATGTTTCAATCTTAAAAAAAATGTATTCATTTTTGAATTTTGATGGGGAATTAGTGACCTATTGCGCAAAAGGACAATTTAAGAGAGATTTGAAAAGTTGTGGTTTTGAGGTGTTTAGTCTTAATGGACCTCCCGGTAAACGTGAAATGGTACGGTCCCGGAAAATTAAATGATTTTTTCAAAAAAAATATAACCGAATTAAAAACATGTATTATCTTTGCGACAAAGTTGCAGTTCTTGTGACTTTGAGTTTTATAGTTTAGCATGGTTTAGCAGAAAGAGGAACAAGTTACGGTTTGTTCCTCTTTTTGCTTCATAGCGTTTTGATGATGCAATTAAGTTCATGTATCATGAGGGCAGTCGCACCCCAAATAAAATGATCTTTATAATTGATACCAGGTACATTTTTAAGAATTAATCCAGATTTGGCTTCAACATCACGATATATTTTGTTTGTTAGTGTATTTATATCTGAAAGACGACACTGAATAATTTCATCAACTTCCCTTTTATTTTTAATCAATTCAGGAAAGGCTTCATGAACAAATACGAATGGACTTACTTTGAATTTTGATACTGGAATCGTAACAGGGCTTAATTTCCCTATGCATGTCCCATTTTCGATGGGCAACCCTATTTCCTCATTGCTCTCTCTTCTTGCTGTATATTCCAGATTGGCATCTGATAACTCAACCTTTCCACCTGGAAAGGCAATTTGCTGACTATGCGCTCCGTCGTATCTACTCCTTTTAATCAATATTAATTCTATATTGTCTAAATCGAATTTTAAATGAATCGCAACGGCACTTTCACGGTATTTAGTTTCATCTACCTGATATTTTCTTAGCGGAGAAAATTCCTTATGAACTAAAGTTCCAGGCAGTTCTTTTTTTAATCTTTCTTTAAGTTTTGTATAGAGCAAATCAGTAGTTGTTTTTTGTTTAATCTTACTTCATTAATTCTAAAAGCTATTTGAATGTGAAAAAGTAACGAGTTTTGTTGAAAAAATCGCTGTTTTTACCGAATTGCTTGCCTTTTTAACGTTTATATTTGTAGAAGTTCCGCATTAAACGAAGCTACGGAAGTATAGTGGAGATTGGGGATAAGGATTGTTTACGGTTAAATAAATTATACGATTATGAGTAAAAGTAAATTAGAATATATCTGGCTTGATGGATATGTTCCAACCCAAAATATGCGGAGCAAGACTAAAGTGGTAGAAGATTTTAGTGGTAAATTGGAAGATTGCCCTATGTGGTCATTTGATGGAAGTTCCACAAAGCAGGCAGTGGGAGGAGCTTCAGACTGTTTATTGAAACCAGTTGCTATTTATCCTGATCCTGATAGAAGAAATGGTTTCTTGGTAATGACTGAAGTTTTAAATTCTGATGGTTCAAGTCATGTATCTAATGGCCGTGCAACAATTGACGATGATGACAATGACTTTTGGTTCGGATTCGAACAAGAATATTTTATCATGGATAGAAATACGCAGTTACCTCTCGGTTTTCCCTTGGGTGGCTACCCAGGACCTCAGGGATTGTATTATTGCTCTGTAGGAGGAAGAAATACTCATGGTAGAGATTTTGTTGAAGAACATGCAAACCTTTGTTTGGATGCAGGTCTTACTTTTGAAGGAATCAACCAAGAGGTTGCAAGTGGTCAGTGGGAATTTCAACTTTTTGCAAAGGGAGCTAAGAAAGCCGGTGATGAAATATGGATTGCTCGATATTTATTAGATCGGTTGACAGAAAAGTATGGTTACTACATAGAGTATCATCCGAAACCAGTCAAAGGTGACTGGAATGGTTCAGGAATGCATGCTAATTTCTCAAATACGACCCTTCGTACTTGTGGTTCTAAAGAGATTTACGAACAAATTTGTGAGGCATTTAGACCGGTCACAAAACAACATATAGGAGTATATGGTGCATACAATGATCAAAGGCTAACGGGACTTCATGAAACCGCATCTATTCACGATTTTAGCTATGGTGTTTCAGATAGAGGGGCATCCATTCGAATCCCAATTATGGTGGTTGAGAATGGTTGGAAAGGATGGCTTGAAGATCGTCGACCAGCCTCCAATGGGGATCCTTATAAAATTGCAGCAAGAATCATTGAAACAGTTAAAGGAGCTGAATAATTAATTAAAATACTTTTTCATTGAAAGGCTGATTCTTCAGCCTTTTTTATTTGCAACCACTTTATTATCCGAAATAACCATTCTTTATGAAAACATTTGCGAAGCTCATATTTAAAATCATCGGTTGGGATATTGATAAAAGTTCTCCTGAAGGTTTAAAGAAGTGTGTCGTAGTTATGGGCCCGCATACATCTAATTGGGATTTTGTACTTGGCAAAATGGCTTTTCTTTCATACGGTGTCAATGCCAGATATTTGATTAAAAAAGCTGCTTTTTTCTTCCCTTTCGGATATCTTCTGAAAAGAATGGGCGGAATACCAGTTGACCGATCCAAAAAAAATAATCTGACCAAAATAGCTGCTGATTTGTTTAAATCATCTGAGGAATTATTTCTTGTTTTTACTCCTGAAGGAACAAGGGCCTATAATGAGAAATGGAAAAAAGGCTTCTATTATATAGCCGTTGAGGCTAACGTCCCCATCTGTATTGCCTACGTGGATTATAAAAATAAAAAGGGAGGATTTCACAGTGTTTTTTATCCCTCAGGTAATGTTGAGGATGATATAGTAAAAATTAAGTCTGTGCTTAGTCAATTTGCTGGGCGATACCCTGAACAAGGAGTGCATATTTAGCCTTTTCTACGTAACTTTTTCTTTTCTTTGAATTCATAAGGGCAATGTTTACATGCACTTTTGCAGCAATACCCTCTTTTGAGGTGGTAATCCTCAGTAAACACGATATAACCATCTTTACTCAGGTAATAGTCCGTTTCATTCATATCTTTACGACCTGAAAACATTGAGAAGTCTTCTTTCATAATGCTGAAATGTCTTTATACGAGAACTACATAAAACGCTCTGAGGTAAATAGTTTCGCTCTTCGCAACACTAACAAAGAGAAGCTCAGGTTGTTCGTAAAACGTGATGATTTAATTCATCCAGAGATTTCAGGAAATAAGTTTCGGAAATTAAAATACAATATTGAAAAAGCCAAGACGCATCACTGTGAAACTGTAATTTCCTATGGAGGAGCATATTCAAATCATTTGCTAGCTCTTGCGGCTGTAGGTCGGCTCGAGCATTTTAAAACGATCGGTGTCGTTCGAGGCGATGAATTGAATGCAAGCTCGAATAGACTACTCAAAAGATGTACGGAGCTCGGAATGCAATTGCGATTTATTGATCGCGCAAAATACAAATTAGAGAAGTATCGCGATGGAATTCAACATACAGCCTCTAGATTAGTTTTACATATTCCTGAGGGTGGTGCCAATTTAGAGGGTGTTTTAGGCTGCCGAGACATCATTCAGGAGACAAGCAATGATTTTGATTATATTTTCGTAGCGCAAGGGACTTCTACAACGAGCTTGGGTATCTGCATGGCCATGGCTAATCAATCAAAGCTAATCGTCGTTCCTGTATTAAAAGGATTCGACGGATTGCGTGAAATGAAAAAGCTTGCTAAAAATGCGAATTTGAGTATTGATTTCAGTCGAGTAGAGGTTTTGCGGGATTATCACTTTGGTGGATATGCAAAATCAAATAAGGGCCTGAATGAGTTTGTAAAGTCCTTTAACAGGGAACATAAATTCAATATTGAACAAATATACACGGGCAAGGTTATGTTTGCCATGCAAGACTATCTTGGGAGCGTTAAGGGCAATAAAAAAGCCCTCTTCGTTCACACGGGAGGGCTATATCATCTGTAGAGGTATAATTTCTATTTAATTTTACCTCGCTTGTTTGATTTCTTATATAAATGAAGGGTTTTCAGATATATTTCGATTGCACCAATGCTATTTGTTGCTTGATTCAAGGACGAGAGGTTTGCGTCAAAAGCAATACCCATTCTAAAACCTTTGAATTTAAAACCGAATGTCGTAATTAAGGCGTCAAGGTGTCGGTAATAAAAACCATAGTCGACAGTAACTGTTTTATTAATGTTTGTAATTGAAGAACCTTCCTTCAGAATATGTTCCAATGATAAGCCAGCTACAACATTTGATCCAGGACCTGTTCGAAAATACATCAACTGCGGATTCACCCTGAGGTCTCTTTTTCTAGTGACAATATTTGCCCCAGCATGAACAACGGTTTGCATATACAGTCGATCACTGCCAAATGAAAAGTTTAATTTGGGTTTATTGATGTGATTTAACGCGACACCTCCATATAGAAGGGTCCTGTTACGCATGGAGTGCTGATAAAACAAACCTGTGCTGATGTCAATGGTTGAAAAACTTGAATTAAAGCCGGTTTCTGAACTTGTTCCCGAAAAACCTGAACCTTGCCACTGATCTTCCCACGTATGATTCGGTGTATAGCTTTGCTGAATGAATCCAGGGGAAACACCTACAGAAAGTTTATTTCTATTGTCCAAAGCCATCGTGTAATTTATGGGGATTGAAATCGTATTGGTTGTATATGAAAGATTGTTTACTCCGCCAGCTGTAACATCTTGCATTACATTAAGACCGAGCCCAAAATTATTGCTTCCCATGAAACCGTCAGGGATTTTGAAATTCGCATTGAGCACATTCGTTCTCATTTTAGTTAAGGGAAGCCATTGCACTCTGAAATTGGTAAAAAAACCAAAATCCTCTGCTCCTGTAGCTACTGAACCTGCATTATACATCATAGGTGACTGGTACCACGTACTGATTGATTTGTCCTGCTGAGCAACGCTGGTTACTGTTATAAAGGTCAAAAGAGTAATTAAAATATTTTTCATTTTCTATCTAAATAAGGTTACGTCTCCTTCGATTGAGTCTGAAACTCCATCAATAAGACGATATTCGAGCATATAATAATAAGTTCCGGTATTTACAGGTTTACCTTTGAAATTACCATCCCAACCCTCATGTGGATCGGTTGTCCTAAAAATCATTTGACCATATCGGTCATATACGCGAAAGTCAACCTCAATAATTGCTCCCCCTTCATAAAACCCATTGTTGAAGTTTTGATCAGCATCAACATTGGTTAAAACCCTAAATACGTCATTTCGGTTATCACCATTGGGTGAGAAGGAATTTGGTAATGCTATGTTGACTCCAACAGCAATCGTGTCCGTGCTAAGTGTATCTTGAAACCATACTGATACCAATATGGTATCAAAGGATGTGCATCCTTCTGGAGTAGAGTATGAGGCAACGTAATACGTATCGTAGAAAGGTGTGACGGTTAACGAGTCATTCGCATCTGGTAATAAGCTGTCAGATTGAACACCACTCGGGTACCATACCATTGAACCACCGGGTGGAGTTCCACTCGCAAAAAGGTAAGCTTCCTGATACATTGCTATGGTTGTATCATCAATTTCTACATAAGCGCCATTCAGCGTATCGGATAATGTGGCATTGACAATTGGCGTTTCTCCAACACTAATTGTTTGTGTGGTTTGATTACTGCCAAACGTATTGGATACTTCCAATGTGATGGCAAAAGTTCCGGGGGTATTAAAACATACAGGGCTCGGACTAGCTCCATTGTACGCGGAAGGGGTACCATTTTGAAAGGTCCATTCAAAATTGATTGGGTTTCCTGATGAATTATTGGTCAGTGTTATGCAATCCCCTTGACACACTTGATTGTCTGACATACTGAAATTGGCAGTAGGTATTTGCGCAATTGAGTGGTTGCTAAAAGAGAATAATACAAGAAAGGCTAAAAACCTCATAAGAGTTGAATTTTTCGTAATAATTATACGAAAGTAACTAAAAAAGTTGCAATTATCCTTTCCTATCTTCAACAAAGTGACAACTCCCAAAGCTTTTTTACTTCGTTCATTTCGTGCACGTCATGCACTCTGAAAATGGAAGCCTTTTTCGAGAGGATGAACGCATGCATTGCTGTTGTCCCATTTAGTGCATCTTCAGGTTCAATTTTTAGCGGCTTGTAAATCATTGATTTCCTTGATATTCCTGCGAGTATAGGCGTGTTTAAAATCTGCAAGAGTTCAAAGTTTTTGATAATTTCAAAATTTTGTTCGATGTTTTTTGAAAAGCCGAATCCTGGATCAATTATAATATCGTAGACCCCCTTAGAATTAAGTTCAGAGATTTTATTTGAGAAAAATTTAATGAGTTCTTTTATTGTATTTTTAGATTCGTCCATAACGTTTTTATTGATGCCACCATCAATATTATGGGTTAAAATATAGGGGCATTTGAATTTTCCTACTACCTCGAGCATTGCATGATTATTGTACCCTCCACTAACATCATTAATGATATCAGCCCCAATTTCAAGAGATTGTTCGGCGACCTCTTTGCGAACGGTGTCGATGGAGATAATAAGACTTGGAAATTTTTTTCTAATTGCCTTCAACGAGGGCAATACGCGAGAAAGTTCTTCTTCAACAGAAGGTAATGAAGAATTAGGTCTCGTGGAACATCCTCCAAGATCAACAATATCCGCACCATTTGAGAGAAAGGATTCAATTTTCTTTAGCAGCGCAGTTTCTTTTTTTTCGGCATCATTCTCATAGAATGAATCGGGACTTAGATTAATAATTCCCATTATCTTTGGTGTATCAAATTGGAACAATGAGCCTTTGATATTAATTGTTTTAGGAAGCGGATTCAAGAAGTCTGTAAACATAATTTTAAATGGAAAAAACAACTCAGCAATACACAAAAGTAATCAATGTTTGTAGAGAAATTTTTACACAGAAGACATTTGATTACGGAACTTCGTGGAGAATTCTTCGGCCAAGTTCACTTACAGACCAG
>CAJXCU010000060.1 GCA_913051935.1 uncultured Flavobacteriales bacterium | reverse complement strand
AGAAAAAGAAAAAGAAAAAAAGAGGTAAAAAGAAAGCCTCTTGTTCAACAGAGAAGGCAGCATGTGGTTCAAGCGAAATGAAAAAGTCTTGTTGTTCAAAAGGCAAAAATTAAGCACTGTTAAAGCAAAAATAAGAGCGTCCATCGAGGCGCTTTTTTTATGCAATGAAAAAATAACAATAACCCCATAAGGTGAGTACTGCAATTATATTCAGAAAAAATCCAACGGAAGCCATTTGTGCAATGGTGACCTTTCCTGATGAAAATACAATCGCGTTTGGAGGCGTACTAACGGGCATCATAAATGCACAACTCGCAGCCAAGGTCAAGGGAATGGTCAACTGAAAAACAGCGTAGCCCATTTGGATGGCCAAAACTGCAACAAGTGGAACCATTACGGAAACCAATGCCAAATTCGACATGAGCTCAGTAGCAAACAAAGAAACCAGAATAACAATAAGTAAAATATAAACAAAGCTCCATTCGTTTAAAAATAGGCTATTTGCAGCCAAATATTGAAGCACACTACTTTTCTCAAGTGACAAGGCCAAAGCAATTCCACCTCCAAAAAGCACTAAAATACCCCAAGGTACGCGTACCGTATCTTGCCACTTTAGAAGGGGCTCATTTTCTGTTGATGGAATTAAAAACAATAAAAACGCTCCAAGAATAGCAATGGTAGCATCCTTAATTTCTATTTGCAGCCAAGCAACAATATTAGAACGAAAAATCCACATCAAAATAACACAAGCAAATAGAAACAGCACTCTTTTTTGAGGATTGGTCCACTTGGATTGTAGCATTTCATTTTTGACAACAACAGACCGCTCTTTGCCCAAAAGGTATTGAAAAAATAAACTAAAAAAAATAAATAAAATTAAACTAACAGGGCCACCGATGCGCATCCATTCTATAAATGTTATTGGTAAGTCATACGTCGCGGACAAGGTTGCAGCCATCTGCGTATTGGGCGGAGAGCCGACCAAGGTTGCCATTCCTCCTATGCTCGATGCGTAGGCCACTGTGAGCATCAGTAACAAAGGGAATCGGTCCTTGGTGTCTGAATTTTTATCCTCCTGAAGTTGTATAATTGAGAGTGCCATAGGGAGCATCATTAATGTCGTAGCCGTATTCGAGATCCACATGCTCAAGACATATGCACTCAATCCGAAACCTAACAAAACACGTGACTTTGTTGATCCAAATAATGCGATAATTCGAGAGGCAATTTGATGGTGTACTTTCCACTTTTCAAGCGCCAAGGCAAGAATAAAACCACCTAGAAAAAGATAAACGTTATGATTTCCGTATGACTTTGCTAAGTCCGTAGAATCCAAAAGGCCAAGCGGTACTGCCAAAAAAAGAGGAATTAAGGCCGTAGCGTATATTGGCACTACCTCAAAAATCCAAAAAATAACCATTATTACCGCCATGGCTAGGGCATTACACGCCTTGGAGTCCCCACCACCTGTAGAAACAATAAGGGTGAAAATGATTAAAGCCGAAAAAGCAGCTAATGTTTTTTTGTGCTTTAAGAAAAACACATTTATTTGTTCAAGGCATTCAATTGTTCAACGAAGTATTTACCTTTCTCACCAACATAGCTTGTCAATTCTGTAAATTCTTTTTTTGTTTTACTTCTTGATATTTTTCCCAAAACTTCATCTTGAAAGGCGGCCGTCTCATCAATTAAAGCCTCCGTCTTCTTTGTTTTAGAATCATCAACCATTTGTAAATAGAAACACTCCTCTACTATGTCAAAAACCATATCATTCAGGTTTTTCTTAAAAGTTCTTTTATTTGCCATTGTATGAATTTAGAAACAAAAATAAAGAAGAATAATGGAACACAAATGATTTTCAAAATTGAATATTCTGAATAAAGGAATTTTAAAGCCACCAAGATAGAACAGAAGTAAATTGTCTTAATTTTGATTTCGTTATGACACTAGACCACAAATACACGAGTCTTTTGAAGGTCTCAATGCCCTTAATGGTGTCGGGATTTATCCAATCTGTCGTATTGCTCACTGATTCTGCTTTTCTAAGTAGATATTCAACCATAGCCTTTGATGCAGTGGGAAATGCTGGTCTCTTGTTTATTACATGTTTCATGATTTTAGTTGGTTTTGGTGACGGAACTCAAATTATTTTAGCACGAAGAATCGGTGAAAAAAAAACGGAACAACTAGCGCATGTTTTCACCACAGCGCTATTGATTCAATTCATGATTGCGGTAATGCTTTTTTCTATCTTATTTTTTATTGCCCCAAATTGGCTTATCTCCATCTCTGAACAACAAGATATCGCATTTCTCCAAGGAAACTTTTTAAGCATTCGTTCTTTTGCATTTTTTCCAAGTTGTATCTTTCTTATTGTCCAGGCTTATTTTTTGGCTAAGGGAAAAACTTGGCCGGTTCTTTTTTCGGCTATACTCACTGCTCTGTCAAATGTTCTACTTGATTACTCCTTGATTTTTGGGAATTTTGGGCTACCAGAAATGGGGGTCAAAGGGGCTGCACTTGCAAGTACATGCTCCGACCTCATTGGAATGGTCTCTATGGGAATTCTTTTTGTTTTGGATAGAGAATTCAGGCTATTCAAATTAAAGACATTCAGCTTTATATCAGCAAAAAACATCCTCAAAATATCGAGTCCACTAATGCTTCAAGGTAGCATAGCGCTTGGGACTTGGACACTCTTTTTTATGATGCTTGAGCAGCGGGGCGTATTTGAGCTTACCGTATCACAAAATATACGTTCTATTTATTTTTTAGCCTTTGTTCCTGTTTGGGGTTTTGCAGGCACTACCAAAACCTATGTTTCACAATATTTAGGTAGTGGTAAAGCTGAATTAATTCCTCAGCTGCAAAAAAGAATTCAACTATTAACTACACTTTTTCTTATTGTCACCTTCCATGGTGCTGTTTTATACCCAGAGCTTCTGGTTTCTTGGATTAATCCTGAAGAGATCTATATCGAAAAAAGTGCATCAATTTTACGTCTGATTTCTCTTTCGATCATTCTATATGGTCTTATTTCTGTCTACTACCAGACAATTCAAGGAAGTGGAAACACCTTTTACTCTATGTGCATTGAATTATCTACCGTACTTATTTACGTTAGTGCTTGCCATTTATTTATTAACATTTTCTCTCTTGATATTTATTGGATATGGACCGTTGAATACATATATTTCGGGGTAATAGGTATCATGAGTATTCTGTACCTGAGAAATTCAAATTGGAAACTGAAATCGATATAAACCATGAAAAAGGGACTGAAAATTATCTTTATGGGCACACCAGAATTTGCAAAAGGGGTTCTTTCGTGCATTATAAAAAGTGACCATGATGTTCTTGCAGTCGTCACTGCACCTGATCGTCCAGCGGGTAGAGGCCAAAAATTAAAACAGAGTGCAGTGAAAACATATTCAGAATCAGTGGGTATCCCTATACTTCAAGCTGAAAAACTTAGAGACGAATCTTTCATTAAAGCCCTAAAGAAATACAATGCGGATCTCTTCGTTGTTGTTGCTTTTCGAATGCTTCCTGAGATGGTGTGGTCCATACCAAAGAAAGGAACCATAAATCTGCATGCCTCTTTACTTCCAAACTATCGAGGAGCTGCTCCTATAAATTGGGCCATCATGAATGGAGAAAAAACATCTGGTGTGACGACTTTCTTTATCAATGAAAAAATAGATACAGGTGATATCATTAAATACAGAACTGTAGATATTTCAGAAAACATGAATGCTGGGCAGCTACATGATTTGCTTATGGTTGATGGTGCTGAACTTGTCGTAGAAACCCTAAATTATTTGAAAAGCGATGATTTCAAGAGAGAAAAACAAACCGACAAGCAAAATCAGACCCTACAACATGCGCCAAAAATATTTAAAGAGGATTGTAGAATCGAGTGGGACCTTACTGCACAAGTTATTCATAATAAAATCAGAGGTCTCTCACCTTACCCCGGAGCATGGTGCAAATTAAAGTCAAAGGGTGCTACATTACAATTTAAATTATTCTCGTCATTCCTGACGGATATAATTCCGGCCCCAGGTAATACAAATTTAAGAGCAACAGAAAATGGCATACTTTTCCCTTGTAAAGATCTATTTATATTGATAGACGAACTACAAATGGAGGGTAAACGAAGAATGAACTTCAAAGAATTTCTCGCAGGAAACAAAATTGAAGACTTCGCGCTTATTCAGGAATAATAAATTCTATTTCGTGCTCAAAATTGGCCTTTACACTTGTTTTTCTACCATAAGAAAACCGCTTTTCTGGTGGCCGGAAAGAAGTTGGTTCAAAGGGGTCCCATATTTTGTTTTTATTGGCATCTTCTACAATATGAACCGTATAGTTACCCGGTATTAAATCGTCAAAAACAACGCGCTGACGACCGCTCAAGGCATGCCTACGAGAAACTTCCTTTCCATCCTTATGAAGCTCAATAAACCAATACTTCATTACCGTATTGACGTCAATATTGAGTACACCAAGCGCATCAATTTCTTTTCGTTGAATGACTGTTTTAATGGCTGAATTTACAGTTCCATTTACACCCCAAATTGCACCTGAATCAATCTCAAAACGCACATTATTACATTCATACCCTTCCGTATTAAAACGAAATGTATTGTTTGAAATAGAAACCCCTGATTGAACCTGCGTGTAGACACTATCTTGCGGTGAAAATAGACTGAATGAACCTTTTGTCATATCAATGGAATCGAGCGGCATATCAAAGCTCATTTCTAAACAACAATCCTTTGGCGTTAAAGTGAAATTTTTAACCTTGTTGAGTAAGCTCAATTTGGTTAAATCTTCAGAATTACGAACTTTCTTACTCAGGGTGTCCAATGAAACCTGCAAAAAATCATAATAGGACGGTAAATAAAAATGAAGACTGTCCTCGTTTATCTTTTGGGAAGGTATTTGTTCCATGTTCAAGCCCTTTATTTTAAGCCGATCGAGAGTATACTGGGCTGGTGTCCTAATTGCTAGGATATATGGACTTATAAAAGAGGCATTAAGTGAGTTTTGAGGAATCAGTGGTTGTGAAATAAATAATTTCAAAGTATCCGTGTAATTAGAATCGACTTGAATTGAATACTTTTCTGCAAATTGAAATTCATCCCGGTCTCGAGCCCGATTTTTATTTTCATCGTCAAAAGCAGCATAAAAGTAATTTCCTTCAGCAATAGCCCGAATCCTTGCCATACCTTGAGCATCTGTTTTTGAAAAATATATAGGTTGGAGTTGTTCCAAGGAATCAAATAAACCTACGGTGATTTCAGGTTCGATTTCATTGCTAAAAGCATCCATCACCTGAAAATTAACAACATTCGAATCTAAAAATGGGCCCGTTGAAAATACCAACTGAATTAAGGTATCGTTTCCCTCGGTAAGATCCTTTATTGCCTCGTTCAAATAAAGTGAGTAGGTTGTATTTGGAGAAAGCTTTTCTTGTAAATCAAGCGTTAGCTTCTTATTGACAAGTTTTGTCTCATAGGAGACATCAGATGGTAATAAAATTAGGTTTTCTTTTGGCTTTTGTAAAACAACAAATTCATCAAACTCAATTTGAATTTGATCTGTGTCAACATTTACCTCACCATCGACAGGGGCACTTTTCTCAATACGAGGAGGCGAAATATCCTTAGCTCCACCATTAATTGTTCCAATTTGAGCACAGGAAAATAAGACAAGAAAACTGACTAATACAACTCCGAAACGAACCATTTAATAATTTTTTCTAACCAAACTTGATCAGTACCGTCAAAATAATTTAAATCAATGCTATCTATATCTAGTACTCCTAAAACTTCACCTTCATTAGTTAAAAGCGGAACGACAATTTCGCTTTTAGATTCACTACTGCATGCAATGTGTCCTGGAAATTGATGCACATCTTTAACGAGTAAAGTTTTTTTATTGGACCACGATTTTCCACAAACACCTCTATCAAATGGTATTTTGGTACATGCTACTGGACCCTGAAATGGACCCAATACTAGCTCTTTTCCTTCAACAATGTAGAACCCTATCCAAAGAAAATTAAATCGATTTTGAACAGCCGCAGTAAAGTTTGACATACTTGAAATAAGGGCATCCTCACGAGAAATTAAGGCCCTTAATTCAGCTTCTAACAAGACATACATTTTCTCTTTGGACTGATTATTCATAAATGCTTAGCATTCGATTTATGGTCACAAAATTGGGCTTTTTCATTGGATTTCGCAAAAAGAGTTGCTACATTCAAAATGTCTAAAAATGACACGACACTTATACACGAAAATCACCAAAAGATTTATGAGCAAAGAAATCATCGTACTTGATATTGAGACAACTGGACTGGAACCAAAAGAGGACCTCATTCTTGAGCTAGGTATGGTAAAATTGAATCTTGAAACAGGAGAAATTAGCGAGCTATTTGATAAAGTATTTAAGGACCCTAAACTCACCGCAAAGCACAGAGAGGCATGGATTTTTCAAAATGGTTACATGGAGCTAGAAGAGGTCAGAAATGCTGAACCAATATCGAAATATGCAGGAGACATCCAGGGTATAATGAATGACTACCAGGGTTTAATTACTGCCTGGAATAGAGCATTTGACAGCGCTTTTTTGGAGCATGCAGGTTTTAATTTGGGTGCTCCTCTAGACTGCCCAATGAAAAAAAGTGTGGACTACTTTAAAATCGAAGGACCTTTCGGCTACAAATGGCCCAAGGCACAAGAGGCATGGGATATTCTATTTCCAGAAACACCAAAAACAGAACTGCACCGTGGACTCGATGATTCTAAAATGGAGGCTAAAATCATTCATGAATTATACAAAAGAGGTCAATACAACCCATTTTAGGCACTTGTTAGGGTCGCTTGTAAGCTCCTTTGAAAGGTAAAAATCGACCTACTGTCTTCATATATCGTTTGTACTCAGGATATTTTTCTTCTGAAATTGATTCTGAAAAATCAGAGCTTCCTCTGAATAATAAGACAAGTAGCAGACCACCCGTAATGGTCCAATTGATCCAATGCCCAGTTGCAATAACAGAAAAGAAATAAAATACAATCCAAACCGCCTGCTCTGCCATGTAATTTGGATGACGCATATATGCCCACAAACCTGTATGCACAAAACCTACTTGATAGAAAGGCTCAAGACTCCCCTCTGATCTTTGCTTATACTTCTCAGTTTGATAATCATATTGCTGTTGATCTGCCAAATATTCAATATAGATAAATCCTAAAATGAGAATGGCCAGTAAACCATCCACTAAACCTAAATCTCCATAGGTTCCCAGCACCCTTAGCGCAGGTAAAGTGGTCAAAAGAACGAGTCCCATCTGGTAAGCAGAAATAAATATCAAATTAAATAAAATCCATTTCCATTTTTGTTCAAATCCAGGTTTGGCGCGTAATATTGACCAACGATAATCTTCTTCCCCTGTCCAAAATTTAATAGAATACCCCCCTCGTCTGGCAAAATTCAATGTCAATCGAACTCCCCAAATAGTGACTAAAATAGCCATCAATACCATTCTGTAATTATAATCTGAGTAATCTGCTAAAATCCAAAGATAAGGTATAGGCATAATACTCCACAGCTTATCGACTTGGCTATAATTATCGGTTATTGTACTTACCAAAAAGCATAATAAAGAAGCGATTCCATAAACCCAAAGTAAGGTAAGAAGTGCCTCGGATTGTAAATAAGACAATGGTTCATCATAATAAAAGCAGACCACAGGTACCGTTACCAGGGTAAATATTAACAATAACGCTACTTTCCACATACGTTCGAATTAATTAAAATGAATAGTTTAAAGATAACATTACAAATTTAGGAATTTTCACAGGAGGCAGGCCGAAAGGAGCAGTGGCTAAATATTTTCGCCCTAATTTTTTCTTTCTGCTAAAAGCAACATATTCGACCGATGAATCGTTTATGGTTTGTGGTTTTAAAAGAAAAAAGTATCAATTGCCGACAGCGTAATATTTGTGCAAAAATTTTGGCAACAATGTTATTGATTTTTTCTGCCGTCAATTTACATGCACAGGTCGTAAGTCCATTTGATATTCGTTTTCAAGCCAACCAAAAAGGAGGAATCAAAATGATTTCGAACGTTGCTGTTACCTGTAATGGTCAAAATCAAAATTGCGGTACATTTCAAAATCAGTTTCCGCCCAATGGGAACCACAATCAAGATGGCGGAGTAACCATGGATTATGTTGATATTGACAATGTTAGCTCAACTTTTATGTCGTCTAGTGATAGCCTTGCCCTGCCATCTTGTAGTGAGGTCAGCTGGGCCGGCCTATATTGGAGCGCAAGGATTCAAGAAAATACAACAGCGTATGTCAATCGTAAGAATGTAAAAATAAAATTGGATAACTTGTTTTATCAAAATATTAGTGCAGATGAAACAGTAGACGTTCAAGACATTCCGGGTAATCCCGCCTTCGGAATGCCAAGTTATTTTTGCTTCAAGGACATTACACCACTTGTTCAAGCCTCCGGGGGGAACGGCCGTTTCACCATAGCCAATGTCTCTTCTAGAACTGGAGATGAGAATTTATTTGCTGCATGGACCATTGTGGTCGTCTACAAAAACGAACTAGAATCTTTAAGAAATCTTACTGTTTTCGACGGAATGGGATATGTCAGTGGACAAAATAATTTAGACATCCCTATCTCTGGTTTCATTACACCAAATACAGGCCCAGTAAGTTTTGAGCTTGGTGTGACAGCCTACGAGGGAGATAGAAGCATACAAGGGGACCGTTTTCAATTCAATGGTACCGGTACTTTTTTAGATGTCCCTGATCCATTGAGGACGGCATCAGATTTTTTTAACAGTACCATTACCAGTGGGGGAACACTGACACCATACAGGAATCCAGACTACAATAATCTTCTAGGTTTTGATAACGGAATATTTATTCCTGACAACACTGCTTTTACCTACATCGGAAATAGTGCAACCCAAGCTACTATAAGGGTTGTTACGACACAAGACGCAATTCTTCCGAGAATTATTACTTCGGCCATTGATGTTTACCAGCCTGACCTCAGAGCGAGTGTAACAATCAATGACCTTAACGGCCCACCTGCCCAACCAGGGGATATTCTTGAATACACTGTTGTAGGAAAAAATATTGGCTCTGATGTTTCATTGGATACCTACATGCAAACGGCCCTTGACATTCGTACATTGTTTGTCCCAAACTCCATAGAATACCTCAATGGCCCGTTTACAGGCCCAAAGACCGATGTAAGTGGCGATGATCAAGCAGAATATGATGCAATAAATAGAATTGTTCGAACACGGGTCAATGCCGGTGCGGATGCAATCAATGGAGGAACAATGGTCAATTCCTCTCTCGGTCTTGACAGTGCAGCGATTCGTTTTCAGGTGGAGGTTATTGATGATTGCATTCTCTTACTTTGTGACACAACCCTAGAAAATTTATCCTTTATATACGGTGACGGTGAAATCGGTGGTTATCCTTACGACAACGGAGGTGCATCCGCATCATTCGATATAAATGGATGCCCAACACCGACCGATAACATTGTGACCATTAATGCGCCGAATTGTACGGACTTAGAAATTTCCTCGAATAGTATATATTGCGAAGGAGATTCAGCGCAACTCATTGTGCCAATTTCTGAATATGCCACTTACTTCTGGGAAGGTCCTGAAGGCTTTAGCTCAACTGAAGCGAATCCCACAATTCTTGACCTGACCCCATTAAACCAAGGAGTATATACTGTCAGCATTGCGCTCATTGATAGTTCCTGTATTTATGACAACATTACAGATACAATTCAAGTACTGGCCTCGCCAATCAGTGCGCTTGATTCAATCGTTAATATTACTTGTAATGGCTTTGACAATGGTCAAATTGCCGTAACACCAAGTGGTATCGGTCCTTTTGGATATACATGGAATGGTATTGTTGGTGATAGCGTTATTTCTGAGCTTTCCCCAGGTGATTACACTCTGGAATTAATTGATTCCAATAGCTGCACAGATACATTCACATATTCAATTACAGAACCAGACTTATTAATTTCTGAAGCAACTATTTTAACAAATTTCAATGGCTTTAATGTCAGCTGCTTTGCGGATAGCAATGGCTTGGCTGAAGTAAACTATTCAGGTGGAACAAGTCCCTATGAGGTGCTATGGTCTAATGGAGACACTACAAATATTGCAGACTCTCTGGCCGCTGGAACCTACAATGTTTTGGTGACAGACACCAATGGTTGTGAGACAAATTCTTCTGTTACTTTATTTCAGCCAACCCCTTTGGAGTTGACTTCTGATTCTATTGCAGTTTCCTGCTTTGGAGGTAATGATGGTTCTATTGACTTAACAGTAATCGGTGGGGTACCTAACTACACTTATTTATGGTCAAATTTTGATGTTGAGCAAGACATTGATACGCTAATTGCAGGAGATTACAGTGTTGTAGTGACAGACGCCAATGAATGTTCTGACACACTTACCACGACTGTTACCCAACCGCTAGCACCAATAGAGATCACGGAAACACATATAAATGTGGACTGCTTTGGCAACGCTACCGGAAGCATTGATGTTACGGTCACTGGAGGTACTGCTCCTTACACGTATTTATGGAATACGGGTGATACAACAGAAGACCTCGCGGACCTCGCAGTTGGAACCTATACTTTAACCGTAACCGACACCTTAAATTGTATCGAGGTGATTGTCATTGAAGTAACGCAGCCTGCTGCTCCACTTGATGTAGTTCTATCGGTTACAGATGTGGCGTGTTTTGGAGATTCTACAGGATCAATTGATGCAAGTGTCACTGGAGGAACTGCCCCTTATACCTATTTATGGAATACTACTGATACTACAGAAGATGTCTCTGACCTAGCAATAGGAACATATTCTATTACGGTGACAGATACGAATGCCTGTACGTTTTCTATTTCTGAAGTTGTGATGCAGCCCAGTGATTCTTTGTTTGCATCATTACAGGTGACGGATGTTGATTGCTTTGGTTCCGCCACGGGGGCCATACAAACTACCGTAAGCGGTGGTACAGCGCCATACAGCTATTTGTGGAATACGGGAGATACTTTGGCTTCTATTTCGGATTTAATCATTGGGAATTATAGTGTATTGATTACAGATACATTGGGTTGTTCTCTTTTATTAGGTGATTCCATAGAAGAGCCAGAAGAAATCACTTTGGGGCATATCCAATTTGATATCCTATGTTTTGGTGAATCGACGGGCTCTATAGATTTAACGGTAAGTGGCGGTGTTTCGCCGTTTACTTATTTATGGTCTAATGGTTCGACAAGTGAAGACTTATCGGGTATTCCTGCAGGTCCTTATGATGTTTTGGTCACAGATAGTAATGGCTGTTCAAGTACCCGCATCATGAGTCTTTCTCAGCCCTTGGATGCCGTATCAATTACTGAGACGCATACCGATGCACTATGTATTGGTGGGAACCAAGGAACCATTGATTTAACGGTAACGGGAGGAACTCCTGATTATACCTATCTGTGGAATAACTCGGAAATCACTGAAGACCTTGTTGATCTTGTTCCCGGTATTTATATTGGTCAGATCACCGATGACAATGGATGTGTTGATAGTATTTCGATTGAGATATTGGACCCTAGTAATACAATGGAGCTTTCGATTGTAGAATTTGATGTTTCTTGTTTTGAGGGTAGTGATGGGGAACTCGACCTTACGGTAGTTGGCGGTGCGCCACCTTATAGCTATAACTGGTCAAATTCGGATACAACTCAAGACCTATCAGATCTTGCAACCGGAAATTACTTTGTGATTGTAACAGATGACAACACTTGTGAAAGTTTTATTTCTGGTTTTATAGACCAACCATCCTCAGCCTTGTCAGCAATAGATTCTATTGTTGATGTCATTTGCTTTGGAGATTCTACGGGAGCGATTGCTGTTACTACTTCGGGGGGGACCCTTCCATACAGCTATGCTTGGAGCAATGGTAGCAGTGAAGAAGATATTGATTCTTTAGCTGCAGGAAGCTACACACTTGTCATTACCGATAACAACTTGTGTACAGATACCAATACCTACATCATTAATGAACCGCTTGCGCTGGTGTTAGGTTCTGACCTCACAGACGCCACGTGCTTTGGTGACAATGATGGATTCATTGATTTGACACCCGCAGGAGGTGTAGCACCGTATACTTATCAGTGGTCAAATGATTCCACGACACAGGATTTAGATTCCTTGATTGCAGGGGATTATAGCTTGGTACTTACCGATGATAATTTATGTACTGCAGAGGTAACTTTAACGATTAACGAACCTACAGCGCCGATTTCTGTGACTGCTGATTCATCAAATATTTCTTGTTTTGGTGGCAATGATGGGTTTATAGATATTACTGTAGCTGGTGGAAATGGAAGCTATAGCTATGTGTGGAGTAATGCCGCAGTGACAGAAGACCTCACCGATCTATTTGTTGGCACCTATACTGTAGATGTCCAAGATTTCAAGGGCTGCACTACGAGTTTAACGATGACACTCACACAGCCTTCGGAGCCCTTGAGTTTGAGTATCGATATGACGCCTGTAATTTGCTTCTCTGAGAACAACGGAACAGCAACCGTGACTGCAAGCGGTGGGACAGCACCTTATGCTTATGTGTGGTCAAATACTGAAGACTCATTGTTTATTGATAGCCTTATTGCTGGAGACTACTCCGTTGTGGTGACCGATTCTTTATTATGTACAGATTCCATTACCGTGACGGTCACAGAGCCACCGCTACTTACTGCAGTGACAGATTCTATCGATGTACTTTGTTATGGCGATAGCACAGGAACGGTTTCTGTGGTCGCAGCCGGAGGAGTAGGTGCGTATTCTTACATCTGGGATACAGGCACAGCAGATACGACAACGATTGTAGATTCTCTTCCTGCAGGGATTTATACGGTTACTGTAACAGATACCAATGGATGCTTCTTTACAACGAGTACAACCATCAACCAACCTCTTGCTCCTTTATCAGGTGTATTAGATGTAGTGGACAACATTTGTTTTGGAGATTCATTAGCAACCATAGATGCCACGATTAGTGGAGGAACAGTACCATATTCATATCAATGGTCCAATGGTTCCACTACCGCATATATTGATAGTCTTGCTGTAGGTAGTTATTCCTTAATCGTTACAGATTCCAATGCTTGTGAGCTTGTTTTGGATACCGTGATTGTATCACCCACACTCTTGGTGGTCGAAGATACGGTTTCAAATGTAAGCTGCTATGGTGGGAATGATGGATGGATTGACCTTACCGTTAGTGAAGCTACGGCACCATATGAATACCTATGGAGTAACTCTGATACGCTTCAAGACATTGATACCCTTATTGCGGGAACCTATGAGGTTACCATTACAGACAGCAACAACTGTGTAACACTCTATCCTGTCACCGTCACAGAACCCCTAGTGCCTTTGACGCTGACGATGGACTCTATCAATGTGTTCTGTTTTGGAGATACAACAGGATCCATTGATTTAAGTGTTACGGGTGGTACTCCAGGGTACAGCTACATTTGGAGCATAGGAGATA
>CAJXCU010000059.1 GCA_913051935.1 uncultured Flavobacteriales bacterium | reverse complement strand
GGTGACCACGATCCTGAAATGCTATTTGTGCTCGTGGCTGGAAGACTCAAGGCATCGCCACTGCAGATGTCTGCAATTGGAGTGAAGCTTGGTACGGTTTGCGCATTTACATTCACCGTCATGTCTTCTGATGTTGCACACTGCCCACCGTCAGGTGTGAAGGTGTATGTAGTCGTAGTTGTGTTGTCCACTGCTGGTGACCACGATCCTGAAATGCTATTTGTGCTCGTGGCTGGAAGACTCAAGGCATTGCCACTGCAGATGCCAGCAATTGGATCAAAAGTTGGACTCGTCTCTGTATTTACCTCAACAGTCATTGTTTCATTGGTGGCACACTGTCCACCATCGGGTGTGAAGGTATATGTAGTCGTAGTGGTATTGTCGACCGCTGGTGACCATGTTCCTGAAATGCTATTTGTGCTCACGGCTGGAAGACTCAAGGCATCGCCACTACAGATGTCTGAAATTGGTAGAAATGATGGACTCGTCTCTGTGTTTACCTCAACAGTCATTGTTTCATTGGTGGCACACTGTCCACCATCGGGAGTGAAGGTATACGTCGTGGTAGCGGTATTGTCCACTGCTGGACTCCATGCACCTGTTATTCCAATTGGACTTATTGAAGGAAGACTTAGCGCATCACCACTGCAAATTCCTGTAATTGGACTAAACCCTGGGGTCAGAGATGCTGTCAAATTAACCGTGATTTCCTCTTGATTTGTAATTGAACATATTACACTTGATACAACAGCTATCACCGTAACCGAACCATTACTGACATTCGGGGTAAATGTTGTAGTCGTTGAGGATGGATCAGAAAAACTCCCTCCTGTTGAGGACCAAGAGACTGACGCTCCAATACCATCAATGACGGCTGAAAAATCTATAGGTAAACCATTACATTGTGTGACGTCCTCTATAGGTTCAATCGTAGGAGCTGGTCGAACAACAATAGTTGTGCTAGTTGGAAGTGCACATTCGCCGGGACTCGGAGTAAACGTATATGTAGTTGTTGCTGTATTATTTATTGCGGGAGACCATGTTCCTGATACACCGTCATCACTGAGGGAGGGCAAACTTAAGGGTTCGCCCGCGCACAAATACGGAATTAGCGAGAAAGTGGGCTCCGTAGAAGTTGGAGCATTGACAACAACCGTATTTCCAACTGAACAACCGGTATTATCAATGACCACAGCGGTGTAGCTACCTTCCGATAAATTTGAGAGTGTATTTGAGTTAGAAGAGGAGAAAGATGTTGTAGAAATGAGTGTCCCAGTATCATCATACCATTGGTATGTCCATGGCAGTGCTGAACCTGATGTCTGTATGGTTGCTGTTCCATCTGCTGCACCTGAACCACAAGATACATTTGTCGATGACATGACCGGTGGGGACGAACAACATGAAAGAACACTTTCAAATACTGTTGAAGGGTCATCTTGACATGCCGGACTAGTCCAACTACCAGATTCCCCGTCAGCGGAGGTATTTACAGTAACAGATAATGGTATACTTGACGAACAAAGGGAAATCGGTAACGTTGTCAAAGTCCAGCAAAATTGTGGATCACAAGCCTCCGCATTTAAATCTCCCCATCCTGGTGTTGAGGAATGATTAAAGTAAAATCCTGGCGGCCAATTGACACCATTCACCATACCGACCCCGTCAGGATCCCAAGCCCAATTTCCCGGAGAATTACAAGCAGGAGGTGTTGTTGTCACAACATCTGCTGGTGTTGTAACCCACCCTGCGCTCCATTCAACTTGAACAGCATGAAGCCAATTGGAACTAACCGCATCAAAATCCGTCAGCGTGTAACAAAATTCTACGGTTTGATCAGCAGCATAGGTTCCGTTTATTGGAGCAGGGTTAGCCGTTAACACTCCACCCTGAAGACAGTCGCTACAATCATTATTATTGTTTATTTCTAGAGTAAATGTTCCCTGAGAAAAGGGAAAATTTCCACTTATTTGTATAAAGTATGTTTCGCCTGGTGTTAAAGGTTCAAAGACAGCACCCGAAATATTTCCTGTTGCATCACCAATGATACATCCTCTGCCTATAAGGTTAAGGCAATTACCAGACCAAAGCCCTAAATTTGGATTCGCAAATACACTGGATAAATTTACCTCTAATATCGTCCCTGTGGCAACAAATGAGTACCATACATCATTAGCTCCCTGAGCCATATCTGTTGTCCCTGTTCCACAATCGGTCATATAAACGTATGGGTTCCCTGGTGTAGATCCAACAGAGGTGCCGTTGGTTGAAAGTACTGCTCCTATGCCATTTCCAAGTCCAGTACATGAGGCAGGTGTTGGCAAGCTGCCCAAATCAGTGGCATCAGAACAATTATCTCCTTGACTGTAAGCGCCAGCAGATATAAAAACAAAAACCAATAGTAACAATTGAAATAACTTCATTTTAGTTTGATTTTGAGGATTTAAACGCCTGACTTTTTTTAGGGACTAATAACCAACCTTGAGATGAAATAAGATAAACGTTATTTGAAGCAGTGAATTCATTTTGAAAACAGTTCATGTCTTCTTGAATGCCGTCTGATAAAACTTGTGCTTTGTTTTTTAGTTGAACAACAGCCCCATCCTCAAACCTCAATTGAAAATTAATGCTCTCGTGATAATATCCACACCAATTTGCTTTTTGGACAGCTGCTTGGATTTCTTCGAGCGTATATTTTGAACCTAATTGGATATCACTGTACTTTTCTTGAGCGCGCAGTATAAATGCGGAACAGAAAAGACAAATTAGTAAAGTCATTTTCATGTCTGAGTCAATAAAAACCCTTATCCAAAAACTAAAAGAAAACTGCTTAAATTGCAGTATATGATGGTTCATTCAATCAATGTACATGTCGCGTACACTGGAATAGTGAATAATTCAAAATACCAAAATAAATAGTTTGTTGAGTTTCATTAAGAGTTTAGTTTCGTATTAGTTTAGCGAAACAAAAATAAGAGAATCAGTGAGAAAGTCAAAATTATATGATGGTTTTTAATCCATACACTTACAGGGTGGGTCAAAAAGCACTTCAACTTTAGGTAACTTATTTTTAATCTCTGCTTGAGATTTTGCATTATACATTAAGCCTCTGAGGTCTAATCTTCGCAGTGACCCAAGTAAAAAGATGCCGTCACCTAAATCTATAATTGGATTGTCATACATATCCAACACTTCTAGTTTCGGATATTTCGCAATATCCTTTGGGATATAACCAAGTTTGTTACCACCAAGAATAAGCACACGTAAATTTTCAAGTCGAGATGGCTCCTTTGGAAAAAGTTCAAACCTGTTTTTACTTAAATTCAACTTTTCAAGCTTGGATAATTCAGCAATTTTCGGTGAGATATCAACAAGCCTATTCTTTGAAAGGTCTAAAACCTTCAAATTTTTAAACGTAAATACTACTGGAGGGATTTGCGTTAACTTTTTTCTAGAAACTTTTAAATAATAAACCGAATCTTTAGGAACATCGATTGCTTCCTTCAATGTATAATACCTTTGACCTAAAGCAGTGAAGCAGCAATTAACTGCGATCAGCATCAAAATAAGTACGTACCCTATTTTCATCTTGCCTAAGTTGTGATTTTAGTTCTTCTAAATTAGAGAAAGTTTTCTCGTCCCGAACGAATTTCTCGAAGAACACCTTTACCTCAGTACCATAAACGTTTTTTTCAAAATCAAAGATGTGCACCTCTAATTTTTTTTCTTGGTCATCACTATCTTGTACTGTTGGGTTTTGACCAATATTCATCATGCCATTAACATACTGATTGCCGATGAGTACTCGAACAGCGTAAACACCATCCTTTGGAAGAATTTTATGATCATTATTGATCTGAATGTTCAGGGTTGGGAACCCTAGCTCACGGCCTAACTTTTTCCCTTCAATAACAATACCTGTACACAAAAAAGAGCGCCCCAAAAACTCATTGGCTCTTTCAATATTTCCGTTGCTCAGTGATTGTCGGATTTTAGTGGAGCTCACGTTTACCTCTTGAACCTCCTCTGCAGAAATTTCTTCTACGTCAAAATCAAAAATTTTTGCCGTTTCTTTTAAAAACTCAAGATCGCCTTCCCGATTCCGACCAAACTGATGGTCATATCCAATGACTAACGTCTTAACCTTTAGTTTTTCAACGAGAATATCTCGAACAAACTCAAATGCCGTTAAACGAGAAAATTCTTTTGTAAAGGGGTAAATAATTAAATTATCCAATCCAAAAGAGGCTAGACTTTCAATTTTTTCATCTATGGTTTGTAGTAGTTTTAGGTTATGGTTTTCAGGAAATACAATCATTCTCGGGTGGGGGTAAAAAGTAAATAAAATACTTTCTCCTTGTGTTTCTCTCGCTATGTCGTTCAAACGTGACAGGATTTTCTGGTGTCCTATGTGGGCACCGTCAAAAGTTCCTATAGTCACTACGGAGTTTTTAAATACGCCTAAATCTTCAATCCCTTTGTAAATCCTCAAGGTTGGTTTTTTAAATTTCAAAATTACGCATTTGTCGGGTATTGACTTTCTCAATCAAATGATTAACTCTATTTTTAGCGCAAATAATTTAAATAATGAAAAAAATACTTAGCCTTTTACTCGGAATATTATTTTTTAACCATGCACTTGCAGATGAGGGAATGCTCATTCCTTCGCTTATCAAAGCTTTCGAATCTGACATGAAAGCCAAAGGAATGCGGCTAAGTGCAGAAGACATTTACAGCGTCAATTCATCGAGTTTAAAAGATGCGATTTTTCAATTTGGAGGTGGCTGTACCGCAGAAGTTGTGTCCAAAAAGGGCCTTTTGCTTACCAATCATCATTGTGGTTACTCACAAATTCAGTCGCACTCCTCTCTTGAAAATAACTACATCGAAAATGGATATTGGGCTAAAAATCTCAGTGAAGAACTAACCAACCCTGGACTTACTGCAATGCGAATTGTACGTATCGAAAATGTCACAGAACAGGTTTTACTCGGTGTTAAATCGGATTTCGCATCTAATGAAATAGAAAACAACATTGCAGCCATTATTGCAAATGCTACAAAAGGAACCCACTACACTGCGAACGTAAAGGCATTTAATTATGGGAACGAATATTATCTAATGGTAAAAGAAACCTTCTTAGATGTTAGATTTGTGGGAACGCCACCGAACTCCATTGGTAAATTTGGGGGAGATACGGACAACTGGGTTTGGCCACGTCACACAGGAGACTTTTCTGTATTCAGAATTTATGCAGGAAAAGATAATAAACCTGCAGAATATAACAGTGAGAATAAACCCTATACTCCACTGCATTATCTACCTATCTCAATGAAAGATCGAAAAAAAGGGGATTTCACCATGGTATATGGTTTTCCTGGGAGTACAGAACAGCATGTTTGCTCAAATTATCTAGAACAAATCATAACGAAAGAACGCCCATCGCGCATCAGGATGAGAGACCTTTCACTTTCAGTTATTGATAAAGCAATGAAGAATTCGGAACTAATAAGAATTCAGTATGCCTCTAAGCAAGCTCGAATTTCTAATGCCTGGAAAAAATGGATTGGGCAGATTGATGGTTTAAAGCGATTGGACGCTGTGAGACTAAAAAAAGAGACAGAAACTGAATTCACAAAAAGAGCGGCTTCGAGGAAAGATTGGAAGGAAAAATACGGAGAAACCGTTACAAAAATGAATGCTTTATCCAATGAATTTTTTAAATATGAATATCTCTATGCCATGGGTATTGAATATTTTTATGTGGGTCCCGAATACTTTAAATTGATTCGCTCGACCAACGACCTCATCGCTAACTACGCAACTTACGTTTCTGAAGGAAAAATTGATGAAATCAAAGAAAAAATGCTTAAAACTTCTGAAGGATTTTTCAAAGACTACAATCAAGATATTGATATGGAAATATTAAGCCTTCTCACCCAAGAGTATTTTTCGAAACAAGACAACCTGAAATTCTATATTCTAAACTCTAAGATTGGCGAAAAATCAGTATTCACTGACCAAGAAAGATTTGATCATTTTGTGCGAAAATTCAATAAGAAATCAGTTAAAAAAATACAAAAGGACGTTGGATATAGCCATTACACGAAACACTATGCTGACTGGATTGATAACGTCATTCCCAATTACCGCAGCTTTTCACAGACCATGGATGCACTTCTAAAAAATTACGTTGCAGGCAAATTGGAAATGTTCCCAAACAAAAAACATTGGCCTGATGCAAATAGCACGCTAAGAATTAGTTTTGGACAGCTCGAAGGCTCTACACCAGCTGATGGCAAAGTATACACTGAGCATACCACCTTGGACGGCATCATTGCCAAATACAATTCAGGGAATGCTGATTTCAAAATAAAGCCCAGAATGCTCGAGCTATTTACCGCAAAAGATTATGGCATGTACGCCCAAGGAGATGATTTATGGGTCTGTTTTTCAGGTTCAAATCATACAACAGGCGGGAATTCGGGTTCTCCAGTACTTGACGCTGATGGATATCTTATGGGGCTAAATTTCGACCGAAGCTGGGAAAGTACGATGAGTGATTATATGTTTGATCCAAACAGATGTCGAAACATTGTAGTTGACATAAGATACGTACTTTGGGTTATAGATAAATATTCAAATGCTGGACATCTCATTGAGGAGATGGAGTTGAAAAAGTAGATTTAGATTAAATTTTTTGGATTCAATTCTCGATTTGTATGCTTTGAATTTTGTTGCTCTGGTTACTAGAAAAAGACAATTGAACGGATAGACTTTGTTTTTCCGTTACATACTTTGCAGAAGAGAAGATATCATCATCATCTTCTTTTCCTTGAAATTCATAGTTAAAATTTCCATCAGGGTGTTGCTTGAAAAAGGCTAATAAGACCATGGAGGCTTGGGCATGATTGTAAATGCCTTCCGTACCGTCAATCACAAGTAGAACAGGGTTTTCACAATATGAAATCACAGATTTCGCGTCGTTTTCTTTAAATGCAGTCGCGATTTCACTGTAAGGTAAATCTCCACTAAACAGCAAACCAATCAATAAGAACTTGAAATAAAATAAAACAATATTCATAAAATTTTTTTGTGAGATTGCGCAAATTTTAGACCAAAGTATAATTTGCAATCTAGCTCAAATGTCATCATTTTTCGTAAATCATAAAAATGCTTCTTTAGAACGATTATAAATAATACCACTTTTATGGTATTGCCAGCCATGAACTACAGTAGTAATTTTGCGCTCGTATATAAAATATTATTACGTAATAATAAAAAATAAAAAAAATGAAAAAAAGTGTATTATTATTAAGTGTAGTCGGCTTGTTTGCGCTAGGATCGTGCAAGAAAAAAGGATGTACTGACCCAGCTGCTCCTAACTACGACTCAGAAGCAGAAAAAGATGATGGAAGTTGTGAGGAACCAGTAGTTCCAACATATGTAGTTCCAACAACTTATGAATTTACTGATGCTGATGGTAACTCTACTGTATCTTACGGTGGACAAACTGCAAGAATGGACATGTTGTCTGAAATGACATCATACCTAAAAACTGCAAATACTAGCGGTGGAAGTAACCAATTGGATGCAGCAACCTTGTTAGCAATGTATGACAATTCTTACACAGGTTGGTCTGACCAAAATTTAGTTGGTAACGGAAAGCAACTGAAGAGCAAAACTGCCCTTGGTGATGCTGGAGTTCAAGCACAATTTGAAACTTGGATGACTGAAGCAGCAGCAGCTACTCCTCCGACTGAAGACGGATACTACCTTCAAGCAGAAA
Source organism: uncultured Flavobacteriales bacterium (assembly GCA_913051935.1). Classification (GTDB taxonomy): domain Bacteria; phylum Bacteroidota; class Bacteroidia; order Flavobacteriales_D; family Crocinitomicaceae; genus UBA952. The sequence goes on along the minus strand of CAJXCU010000059.1, from coordinate 5,968 downwards.
CTGGTCAAGAATGGACTCAGTTGATTGAGAAAGGTTTAATGAGTGCTTGTTTTGCAAGCCAATTGACTGGAAACTACCTTGCTGGAATCGAAAGTGATGACAACTCTGTAGCTGTTGACCCAGCAAACGGTAAGTATTACACAGAAATGGAGCACCACTGGGATGAAGCATATGGATACTTTACAGATGCTGTAGACTACCCAACGAACGGTACAAACCGTTTCTGGGGTAAATATGCTAACAATACACTAGAAACTTTGTTAGGATCAGCTACTACAATTAGCGAGGCGTTTAGAACAGGAAGAGCGGCAATTTCTGCAGGTGTTACTGCTGACGTTCCTGCTCAGGTTGCAATTATCCAGGAAGAAGTAAGAAGAATGGTTGCAGGTATGGCAATTCACTACTTAAACTCAACGAAGCAAAAAGTTGCTGACGGTGAGTCGCAAAATAAAGTGAACCACTACATGTCTGAAGCTTGGGCATTCATCTACGGAGTTCAGTTCTGCGCTAACCCAGATATGGATTCTCAAACTGTCAATGGGCTTCTAGCACAAATTGACGGAGGATTTGAAGGATTCACACAAAGCACACAGTCTATTAACGCTACAATCGACTTGATTGCCGCTGCATCTGGACTTGAAGATTTCAAAAATGATTTATAAAATATAATTTATTTACCCGGGCCTCGCGGCCCGGGTTTTTTTTTAAAATGTGATTAAATGAGTGATATAATTAGATTTCAAACGAATACGAGAATGCTGAAGGCGTTCTTTTTTGGTATAATAGTACTGCTATCTTTTTCGTGTAAGAAAAAGGGATGTATGGATGAAAATGCAGTCAATTATGACGCAGATGCTGAGGTTGCTGATAATGCAACATGTACCTATGAGCCTTTTGAAAAAACTCAAATGCTTACAAATATTTGTGACAATTATATTATTCCAGCATATACAAATTTCAATGAAAAAAATATAGCCTTGTCGAATAGTGCAAGCGGATTTTCATCGAACCCAACAGTTGATGCTTTCGAAGCACTAAAACAAACCTGGAAAGATGCACTGCTTTCATGGCAGCAGGTATGTTTCTTAGATTTTGGACCAGCCGCTTTCGTTATACTAAATAATCAAGTTAACATATATCCTGTCGGTACGGATAAAATCAATAACAATATTAACCTTGGTGTTTACAACTTGGACCTAGCAGATAATAATGATGCGAAAGGGTATCAAGCGCTAGATTACTTATTACACCAGCCAGGTATGACTGATGAAGATCATGTTACTTATTTTATGAGTAACGCCAATGCTATGACCTATCTAACGGATGTTATTGATAACATTAATTACTGGTCGAATTACATATTGACAGAGTGGACGGGTTCCTACAAGGATAGCTTCAAAAGCAATAGCACTAGCGAAAGTAATGCACAGGGAAGTTCAATAAGCAATCTTGTGAATGGACTTTGCTATCACTACGAATCCATTATTAGAAAAGGAAAAGTAGGTCTGCCACTTGGTGCTTTTAACGGCTTTTCACAACAAGAAATGCCTGACCGTGTTGAGTGTTACTACCACCAAGAATCACTTCCGTTTCTTGTAGAATCTATCAACGCCATGAATAAATACATCAATGGAGCCTCATACAATACCGGTGAAAATGGTTTGGGCCTTGATAATTACATGGACCATGTTGGCGCCACGCAAAATTCAAATTCACTTTCTTCGGTAATCAATAGCCAGATTGACGAAATTATCGAAAAAGTAGGACAGCTTAATGATCCTTTGAGCAATGAAATTATTGTAAACAAGCCGGCTGTAAATGAAGCTTATTCTGCACTTCAACAGCTTGTACCCTACATGAAGGCAGATATGATGTCGGCTCTTGGTGTTATTGTGACTTACCAAGATAATGACGGAGATTAAAAAGTGGCTGCATAAGCTTACTTTTTCAAATAAATCTATAGCGCCTCTCGTTGTATTTCGAATACTATTCGGAATAATGATGTTTTTAAGTACCCTTAGGTTCATTTTAAATGGCTGGGTGTACGATCTATATATTCAACCCTCTTATTTCTTTACTTATTTGGGTTTTGATTGGGTAAAACCTTTCGACTTATACGGCATATCTTTGCTTTTCGGCTTATTACTTTTAAGCACCTTATTTATTGCGCTAGGGTTCTTTTACCGCATCAGTTCAATCGTTTTTTTCATTTGCTTTACCTACATAGAGCTTATTGATAAGACAAACTACCTCAACCATTACTACTTCATAAGTCTCGTGTCGTTTTTGCTTATGTTTCTTCCTGCGAATAAGGCATGCTCCTTGGACGCCTATCTCGGATTCACCTCTAAGCAAGAAAAAGTTCAAGCATGGAGCATAAATATCTTGAAATTTCAAATGGCAGTAGTCTATATTTTCGCAGGGCTTTCAAAACTAAACTATGACTGGCTTATTGAAGCACAACCACTTAGAAATTGGCTCAAGCATCAAACAGATTTACCACTAATTGGTGATCTAATGCAATACGAGTTCACTGCTTATCTTTTTAGCTGGGGAGGCGCTTTATTTGACTTATTCATTGTCTTTATTTTGATCAATAATCGATTTAGAATTTATGGCTATGCAATGGTTATTATATTTCATGGCCTCACCGCAGTCATGTTTCCAATTGGCGTTTTTCCATACGTCATGATTGTAAGTACGCTTATTTTCTTCTCAACAGACTTCCATAAAAATATAGTCGCCTGGATCCAAGGTCGAATCTCGTTGAAATCAAAAACCACAAATAAAGGTCAAATAAATAGTCCGATTTTACCTAAACGAAGTACAGGAATTATACTAAGTATTTATATTTCAATACAGCTACTTTTGCCCCTTCGCTACTTGGCTTACCCGGGAGATTTGTTTTGGACAGAACAAGGATATCGCTTTAGCTGGAGAGTAATGCTCATTGAAAAAGCAGGGTATGCTCAGTTTTTTGTTCATCATCCCGAAAATGGAATGAAAAAACGAATAGATAACAAAGAGTACCTTACTCCGCAACAAGAAAAAATGATGTCCACACAGCCTGATATGATTTTACAATTCGCACACCATCTACGAGATGAGTATAGCGATACAGTGATTGTAGAGGCTAATGGAGTTGAAATAAACATCAAAGAACCGAAAGTCACTGCAGAAGTTTATGTGAGTCTTTTCAATAAAGGAAGTAGGTTATTTATAGACCCTGAAGTTAACTTATCAAAAATAAACCGAGGTTTTCATCATAAAGATTGGATTTTAAAAAATGAGAAATAAACAGCTTTTTTTGCCATTCATTTTCTTTTTAGGCTTTAGTGCAGTAGGTCAAAAAGGTCAGATAAGCGGGCAGATAAATTCAGAAAGTGGAGATGAAATTCCTTTCGCTCAAATAAGTATTGTCAAGCTGAATAAAAACTTTTATTCTGATAAATCAGGCTTCTTTATGAGTCCCAAAATACCATTTGGAGCTTATGTGATTGCTATAAAGGGAAATGGTTTTTATGAATTTAGAGACACGATTGAATTCACTAGCCAAATGCCTGTATTAAAGGTAAAACTTCAAAAAAGTAAGGAATATACTTTAGACGAAATTCAGGTTGCACGTAACAAAAACAATTCTTTTTTTATTCGGAGAATGAAAGCCATTGAAGGTGATATTCTCACACAAGGAAAAAAAACAGAGGTGATTTCACTGGAAACAATCGATGCAAATAAAGCAACAAATTCAAGTAGACAAATATTCGCAAGAGTTCCAGGGCTCAATATTTGGGAAAGTGATGGAAGCGGCATTCAAATCGGTCTTGGAGGAAGAGGACTGAACCCAAGTAGAAATGTCAACTTTAATACTCGTCAAAACGGTTATGACATTAGTGCTGATGCACTTGGATATCCAGAAAGCTACTACACTCCACCTAGCGAGGCAGTAGAGGAGATACAGATGATCCGAGGTGCCGCATCATTACAGTTTGGACCACAGTTTGGGGGACTTATTAATTACAAGCTTAAAAAAGGAGTCAAGGATAAAAAAGCAGAAATCATCGCTAGACACACGCTTGGATCTTTTGGATTAAACAATTCATTTCTATCTATCTCCGGAACCATAAAATCATGGAATTATATCGCATATGGAAACCATAAATTCGGGGATGAATGGCGTCCAAATTCAGGGTTTCAATCCACTCAAGGCCATATATCGATATCGAAAAAGCTTTCCCAAAAATCAACACTCAGCATCGAATTCACCAAAATGTATTACTTAGCGCAACAACCAGGTGGGCTCACAGACAATCTTTTCAATACGAATCCAGACACTTCAGTTCGAGAGAGAAATTGGTTCAGGGTCAATTGGAATCTTGCGGCACTAAATTTCAACCATATATTCTCCTCAAATGCCAGCTTAAGCTCTAAAACCTTCGGTCTTATTGCAAGTAGAGAGTCACTGGGATATTTGGACCGAATCGATCGAACTGACCCCATCTATTTAGATCCCGAACAAGCCGGACGAAATTTGATTTCTGGGATGTTCCAAAATATTGGAAATGAAACACGGTTCATACAAAAATACCGGGCCTTTAACCAGCCTTGGGCCTTTGTAAGTGGCGTGAGGCTTTACAAAGGATATAGTGAAAACCGGCAGGGTTCAGCAAATAAAGAATATGGTCCTGACTTTGAATTTGTTGGATTAGATGGCAGTGCAACCAATAGCAATGTGAATACCGATTATCAATTCCCAAGTTTTAACCTTGCATTATTTGGAGAACACATTTTTAACCTCTCAAGTAAGTTGAGTATTACCCCAGGTATTCGTTATGAGTATATAAGTACCAATGCTACAGGAAGCTATCGATATACCAATTTCGATTTGGCTGGTAACATTGTGTTTGATACACTCTTTAATGCTGATCGTACAAGCAATAGAGACTTTGTGATAGGAGGGGTTGGGCTCACATATAAAGCCACAAAAGATATAGAGGTGTATTCCAATTTTTCACAGAACTATAGAAGCATTCATTTTACGGAAATGCAAATCCAAAATCCTAACTTCAAAATTGATCCCGATTTGCAAGACGAAACTGGTTTCAATTCGGATGTTGGAATCCGTGGTCAGATCAGTAATAAATTATTCTTTGATGCCTCGGCATATGCCATGTACTATAATAACAGAATCGGAACAACATTAGAGGTCGATCCCGTTTTGTTTTCAACCTATCAATATAGAACAAACATCTCAGCGGCTAGAACCTATGGAATTGAATGTATGAGTGAGGTCGATTGGTGGAAGGTTATTGTTAGCGACACAGCTGATATCCGGCTCAGTACATTTGTAAATTTTTCTTATAACAATGCCATATATATACGTTCTGAAGAACCTGGATTTGAAGGAAAACAAGTAGAACTAGTCCCTCCTACAGTACTCAAAACTGGACTTACACTTGGAACAAATCGGTTCTCAATTTCCTATCAATATAGCTTTACTCAAGAACACTTTTCCGATGCTACAAACTCCAACTATCAAGCCAACGCAGTAAATGGACTTATCCCTTCTTATGCCATTATGGATTTATCAGGAAAAGTAGTGTTTGGACTTTTACAGATTGAAGCTGGGGTGAATAACCTAACGAATAGTTCCTATTTTACGAGACGCGCCGTGGCATACCCAGGACCTGGTATCATTCCTGGCTCACCAAGGAACTTTTACTTGACCCTTCAGGTAACTATATAATAGGTACAGTAGATACCATTTTTTTAAGCATAGGATATTTGATAAATATTTTTGATTTATAGAAACCAAAAAAGTATTAAAGGTCACTTTGAATTATTGGGAATTCTAATCATTAGTTGAAAAGTGTTATCTCCAAAACTTCCAAGAGATGAAAGTGAGTTTATTAAAAATGTATATTGGTATGCAAAGCTATATCTATCTAAAAAACTAATCGAAAGATTGGCC
>CAJXCU010000058.1 GCA_913051935.1 uncultured Flavobacteriales bacterium | reverse complement strand
TCCAGTACTGGAACATTTCAGCTGCTCGATTTACAAGATGATATATCAAGACAGCGAGAAAATTATTCTACAAATACGAAACGAATTCTAAAGAATCATACGGATGATTTTAAATTTGAACAAAATAACGACGCTTCAGCATTTGTCTCATTTTTTAAAGCGCACGTAGGTTTTAAATATGGAAACCTGAAAGAACTGCATTATGGACGTTTGGAAGCATTGATCGAAACGGCTATTAGAAAAGATATAGGAACTATAAGTACCATTATGTTTAACGGAGACCCAATTGCGATGGCTTTGTTTATTGATTTGAATGGCGTTCGTTACTACGTTAAAGGTGCTTCTTCAGAAGTAGCTAAGGAGGTAGGAGCCATGTATCACCTTATCGATAATGGTATAGAAATGGCTATAGCCAAAGGCCTAAAGAAGTTTGATTTCGTTGGCTCCAATACAAAAGGCGTGGCTGATTTTAATAAAAAGTTTGGTGCAAAGGATGTGTCTTATGGCGTTTACAAGTCAAATGATCTTGCCTGGCCGCTAAGTATGTTCTTTAGCTCCTAGTTGTGCGCTTCATTAAATAACAATCGCGTAACGAATACTGAAAACCTTAAAGTATTTTATCTGGGGCCCATTTAATCATCAGCATGATTTGAACTTTAAAAAAAAAACATAGGTTGTCAACGGTATTTTCTGACACTTTATCATCCTCAACACCCACTAGTGATTGATTTTCCTTAACATAAGTTTTATACATTGCTAGGCCTTCTTTATGTAAATCTAATTTGGGATATTTTTCCCTGAAACAATTTCCGCCTACTATTTTTTTACTACGTCCATTAATTTGCGCATCATCCTGGTTATTGGAGTCGTGTAGGTCAAAAAATACTTCTCTCGGATCAGGTATGTACAGGCATAATCTAAAAACGCCTTTACTTGTCTCTAGATGCAGCTCTTTATCATTTCTGTGACTGACTTTTAGATTGTATTTTTCACACAAAAATTCTGCAGCCATTTCTCGAGCCTCTTTGTAATTTCGAATTATTGTCGTGCCGTCCATATAAATATTTTATTAAAGGTATTGATATAATTACATTAGGGTTATTTACTTTTGACTTATAATCTATAATTAGAAGATTAAAATCAGCGCATAATAATGTTATTGCATTACAACGCATTTTACACCAAACGCTACTTGTACAAGAATTCATCCAAAAAGATCCATGAATCGTTTCCACGTCCCAAATGCCAGCTCGGACATGTTCCTGGATTGTATACCGTGTACTTGATATACTTGATTTTCGTGGGTTGTTTTAATTTTTGGATACAGGCTTTTATTTTCGGTTCGTAATCGTCTGTTGTGGCTTCATTGTATGTGAGGTCGGGAAGCGCTGTAAAGTTTATACCATCAAGCGAATAGCTCATACCAATTCTTTCAGGGAAGAAGATCCATGATTTAATGTCTCTAATGCATGATATGCCTATGGAGGTCAATTCTCTGGCTTCTTCAAAGCTAACAACCGCATTGAGGTCTTTTCCAAAATAGCCCTGCCAATCTCCTGTTCTAAAATCAGCTCCTCCTCGAACGCCGTCAATCAACGTATTCGGTCCTGATGCCGCATATTGGTTGGCGTATTGGGTTTCAAGTTTCAGACTTACACTCGGATCTCTTTTACTGAAGAGGCTCTTCACAACGGGGCTCCAGTATGGTGCGATTTTCGCATTGCGAGGTATATCTGAAACGTGCGGAAACCTAGATGCTTTGACTGAAACTGTACTTGTTTCATGTATTGTAAAGGGATGAATATAATCTTGCCATACCCCATTATTGATTGAGAAATAAAGCCGCTGTTTTAGATTATTTATCTTGCTGCTTCCAATATCAATCACAATCGAATCTTCAAAGATCCGATGTTCAGTTGCAATGAAAGGAGTTGGTACAAAGTCCGTTTTTAAAAGGCTATCTTCTCTAGAGATATCGTTATTGGATATCAACACAGGTTTGTCAGACATTTCAAACAATAGTGTTCCCCCATTTTTTATTTGATTGTGATCGATTTCTGTATTATTTACTTTTGAAGTATTGAATGAAACCTCTTTGACATATTTAGCGGATACTGAATTATCGGGTGCTTCAATGGAGAGTTTTTTTCTGTTGGGTAGCTTAACTTCTACTTTTTTAAAGAGCGGTCTTCCTATTTGATAATTGGTGTTTCCCGGTGCTGTAGGGTAGAGCCCTAGTGCGCTCATCACATACCATGCACTCATTTGCCCACAATCCTCATTACCGGATAAGCCGTCGGGTTGAATGGTGTACAGCTCATTTAGGATGCGATCCACATAAAACTGAGTCTTTTCTGCCGAATTTGTATAGTTATATAAGTAAGCCATGTGATGGGAAGGTTCATTTCCATGTGCGTATTGACCAATAAGCCCTGTGATATCGACTTGATGTCTGCCAATTAAATCAGATTCTGCTGCAAAAAGTCGGTCTAGCCATGTTTCTAAGGAATCTCTGCCGCCCATTAAATCTGCAAGTACAGGAATGTTGTGGGGTGCATACAGGGAGTATTGCCAGCTGTTGGCTTCGGTGTAATTGAAGTTGACCTCAATTGGATTAAAGGGACCAAACCATTGCGCACCGCGCCTTGCCCTCATGAATTTTGTTGAGGGGTCATATAGGTTTACAAAATTTAGACTTCGTTTCGTAAATTCTCGATAAAGGTCATCACGTCCCATTTTATTGGCCATTTGAGCAATACAGAAATCATCATAGGCGTACTCCAATGTCTTCGATACAGATTCTGCTTCTTGATCCGAGCTAATGAATCCTTGAGTAGCAAATTCTTTTTTCGCGTATTCATCCAATTTACTAGTATGCACCATGGCATCGAGTGCCTTGGTGGTATCAAAATCACTATATCCCTTGAGATAAGCATCTGCAATAGCCGAAACGGAATGGTAGCCAATCATACATTCGGTTTCACAGGACGCCAATTCCCATACGGGAAGGTCATTTCTTTGGTCGTAAATGCGAAGCATGGTTCTGATGAACTCTTCTGTTCTTTCTGGCTGTATAAGCGTAAAAAGCGGATGAAGGGTTCTGTAGGTATCCCAAAGTGAGAATACGGTGTAATGATGCTCTCCTTCATCTAGCTTGTGAATCTTTTGATCATGTCCTCGGTAACGACCATCTACGTCACTGGCAAGGTTGGGTGCAATGAAACAGTGATAGAGGGCCGTATAAAATATCGAAGCTTTTTCTCTATCCTCGTTGCTGATTTTGATTTTAGAGAGCTCCTTTTGCCATTTAACTCTCGTCAAGGCTCTTGTTTTATTGAAATTAAAACCATCTAGCTCCGTCTGTCTATTTTTGAGGGCACCGGCTTCATCTACCTGAGAAATTCCAATGGCTATTTTAAGCGTTTTCGTTTGTTTTGGAAATTCAATCAGTAGCTTGTGTCCATGTTTGTTTTTTACTCTTTTGATTTTTGATGGTTCAATCGAGAATTCAAGGTCAAAATAGAAGTGCTGCTCTTCTGCCCAGCTTTTTGAAATTCTTTGGCCTGAGATATGCTTTTTATCATCTAGTATGTATTCTGCAAAAATAAGGTCGTCTCTGTGGTCAAAATCAATAAGGATGAATTTCTTATCTTGTTCTCGCTGAAAGGTATACTGATGAATACCAGCACGTTCACTCGTGGTCATCTGAGCTTTGATTGCATCATCTTCAAGATACACCTCATAATATCCAGGTTTCGCAATTTCAGTATTGTGAGAGAATGTAGAACCAAATCCTTCAGAATCTTCATAGCCAGGAACTACCTTAGCTTTCTTACCACTCTGCGGAACAATTAATAGATCGCAATAATCTGGAACACCAGTTCCGCTTAAATGGGTATGGCTGAAGCCGTATATTACGGAGTCAGAATAATGATATCCTGAACAACCATCCCAACCCTCATGTCTTGTATCAGGACTAAGCTGAATCATTCCGAATGGAGCCGTCGCACCAGGAAAGGTATGTCCGTGACCGCCTGTCCCTACAAAGGGATTGACCAAGCTTACTGGAGATGCGACCATGTCTTTTTTTTGTGACTGAATGACATTATGGGCCTTGTCACTTACTTTTTGTAAAGATTTAATGACTTGAGCATTCATCTGGGTAAACATTCCAAAGAGGAAAATGCAATATGCTAATGGTTTCATGAGTTTAATTTTCGCTTATCTATTGTAGAAAATGTTTTTCTTTTTTCAAGGTAGTAGTTGATCAAGATGTTTCCTCGATACTTCACAATAGGGCTAGCGTCTTTTAATAGGGCTTTCCTTTTTTTGTAAAGGCTACCAAAATTGCTGTAAAGCGCCATATGTGCTAAAAATACTTTCCAGAAAAAAGATATTTTACCCTCAAAAAGAAATTTACAGGCTGCGATACCGTCGAGTATCATTCTCTTGAAAAGCATCGGAAATAACCACCCTTTATGGTTCTTGGTAATTAAAAATAAATTATTTCTAAAATTTAGGTATACCTTTTGTGCTGATAAATAGGGTAGGGTACCACCTCCTAAATGATAGACTTTGCTTGTTGGTATGACTTTAAATTTATACCCTTTATGTCCAAGTCTAATACACAAATCAATCTCTTCCATGTGCGCAAAAAAGCTATTGTCAAAACCACCAGCGTCATGGAAATACTCTGATCGAATAAGCATAGCTGCTCCTGAGGTCCACGTTACGTATGCTTCTGAATCATATTGACCAATATCATCCTCAACATAGTCAAATATTCTTCCTCTACAAAAAGGGTAGTAATTTTTGTCAATAAATCCTCCACATGCGCCTGCGTGCTCAAAGCTAGTATGCTTGATAAGCGATAAAATCTTTGGTTGACAAGCAGCAATATTTTGGTCCTCCATCACATTTAATAATGGAGTTAGGTAATTTGGTTCTACCTGTACATCACTATTAAGTAGGAGATAAAACTCATATTGCCCTTCTATTTGTTTTAGGGCATCGTTATACCCTCCTGCGAAGCCAGTATTTTCTTGGTTCTCAATGACTTTAACCCCGTCTATTGTTTTGATAAACGCTAGAGATTCATCACTGCTGCAATTGTCCGCTACTATTACATCGTATGGATTGCTGTTTTTAAGTACTTGAGGCAGGTAATTTTTGAGGTGTTTAACACCATTGAAATTGAGAATAACAACCGCTAGTTTTTCCATGCTTTAGTACTGGCGGTAGTAATCATTTGAGTTTCCGCCCCAATGGTCAACATTATTTGAATTTGGGTCGTCTATATTTCCATTAACTGTATTCCTTTTCGACAACATTTGGGGCCAGCGTGGGTTTTTTAGTTCTCCTACCATATCTGAATGAAGCAATCTGTAGGCTCTGTTCACCAGGTTTGGGTTGTAAAATACAAACCTACGATTGTTAAATACACCAATTTTATTGTATGTCCAGATTTCATAGGGATATTCCGAGGGAGAAGTCTCCTTGTTGATTAAGGTATTTGGTGCACCGTATTGAAGATATACACGACCTCTGTCAGTTTGAAAACCATCTTGAAAATTGTTGCCATAAACGGTTTCCACAAAGTCAACCTGACTTTTATATTTAATCCACGCCGAATAGGAATCAACCTGATCCGTTTTGACCCAAAACGCCTGAAGGTGTTTTCTACATTTTTCACGGTCTTTAGTTTTTAGGGTACTAATAATATTCTTTACCTCAGCGGGTTTGGCAATTGGAATTAGACTTTCCAGATAGAATCCAACGCTATCAGAGGAGATAGAGTTTTGAAATGCTGGATCAAGAATGATCTCAGTAGAAACAAGGCTGGTGGTTATTTCATTGCTTCGTTCAAAGGACATGCTTGTGCTACATATTTCATTTAAGGTCTCATCCAGCATTGAAAGCTTTAAAATATAGCTGCCCGTTTCGAGTAATTCAATATCGACGAGACCAAGGTGTGGTTGGATTTGTGCCGTATCGTAGGTGACAATTTTAGTGAAATTATCCAGGGCTTTATTGTTGGTAGCATTAATGATTTCACGCTTTATTCGAAAGGTTGTGTTCTTCAGCTTTTGCGTGTTGTAAGATTCAAAGTAAATCGGCATTTGTGAAAGCTCGGTTGGGAAAAACTTGGAGAGCATGGGAATAATTTGATAACCGGATTTTTGAAAAATACCACCCGCTGAGGATGGAACAGCATATTCGGCTATTGTGATATCTGAGAAACCAGAAACATCATTTTTAGAACCTATTGCAAATGTCTCTGAACCATTGATTTTATGCTTCGTAGAATCGCCGAGGTCTTGTAATTCAAGTTTTAGGGTATAGGTTCCTTCATTTAGAGCAAACCTTTTGATTTCATAGAAGTCCTCGACAATGCTATCACGCAGCAGAAATTGAGGCGAATTTAAAACATATGAATCTGAGGCGACCAAAGAGTCAGTGTCAAATATATCCATGTAGATGACAAGTGTCGATTGCAATGCGGAATCACCAATATTTTTCAGATGTGTTGATATGCCCGAAAATTGAAGCTGAATTTCTATATATGAACCAACAGTAGGGTGATAGAATTCTTTAAGGTCTAAATAAGCTTTGAGGTTTTTATTTTGCGCAGAAAATGAACACGTAAATAGTAGAAAAAAGGTGAAAATTAGAAGCTTATTCATGCCTTAAAAATAAACTAATTTTTGCAGATTAGTTCAATTCCGATTCGTCTATATTTACTCTTATTTTTTGAGAAAGCTGCCGATTGTAGGTCTCCAACAGGAATTTAAAGTAGTTGTCCGTGCTTTTTGAGATGCACTTGGTGTAGTGTTTCAACCTATATTCTATGTGGTCCTGTAAAAATTCAAGAATCTCAAACCCATGCTCCATATCTTTGGCACTTTCTAAAATCACATCAAAATGATTTTCCATCGATTCCTCAACCGCCCGCTTTCCTTTAATCCCGTTATCTATACATTCATGGTAGCGCTCTTTTATATTGAAGCTTTCGAGTTTTTCTATATCCATGAATTTATCATAGCCTTTGGGAAACTGATAGTTTGCCTCAAATTCCATATCCTCAAGCTCAGAAACTCTAGATTCAAGGAACCGATCAGGGAATTTAAAAGCATCTTGCCAATTGATATAATCCTGCCACAAACCGAACCGTCTTACGTTGTTACCAAGGTCTATGATATGGAAATTCGATTTGTCCGGAAGCTTACGAGAACCACGGCCAATCATTTGGTGATAAAGGGTGAGCGACCTGGTTGCCCTGTTGATGATAATCGTTTTTACAGTAGGTTCATCAAAACCAGTGGTAAGAATACCTACAGACGTCAAAATAGCATCGGGTGTTTCTTTAAACCATTTCAGAATTTCTTTTCGATCCTTATCGCTAAACGTAGAGTCAAGATGTTTGATGTTGTAATCTAGTTTTTCGAAAGATTCCTTGACACGAATGGATGTTTCAATTCCTGCGTTAAAAATCAATGTCTTTTTACCAAGTGCGACTTCCTCGTAGGCAAAGATTAACTTTTCTTGCATGAAGTAATTGCTATACAGCATATCCGAACTTGTAATTGTGAAATCTCCGTTGGTCCCAATTTTTAAACCATGAAGATTGACATCATAGCTAAAGGTATCTGCATTAGATAGATAAGATTTTTCAATTAAGCCAGCAATTGATTCCCCTACAAGTAAGCGGTTGTAGTTGTCTTTTAGTGGAAGGGATTTGTTGCTACTAAGCGGTGTCGCTGTTACACCGAGTATATTACAATCCTCGTAATATTGGAATATTTTCCGGAAGCTATTGTAATGGGCTTCATCAACGATGACTAGACCTACATTCTTGATGAAATCATGATCATCTGTAAGTCTATTGTGTAAAGTTTCAACCATCGCGATAAAACACGAATACTCGTCTTGGTCTGGAAGCTCCTTCACTTCTGAATTGATGATTTTATTTGCCACTCCTATGGCAGAAAGCTGTCTCGATGTTTGAACCGAAAGCTCAATCCTGTGGGTGAGGATTAATACTTTCTTCTTCCATTTTTCAATATATTTCTTTCCTATCTCAGAGAAAATAACAGTTTTTCCTCCTCCAGTGGGCAGCTGATATAGTAGGTTGAAATCTTGGCCATTGCTAGCCAATTCGTCAAGAATTGTATTTACAGTTTCCTCTTGAAAAGGATAAAGTTTTTTGGCTTTGTAAAGGTCAACATCAATCATTTTTCCTTGTGTTTGGCAAGTTGCAAAAGTACGTCCTTTCTTTTAAAGACGCTAGAGAAAAATTGATTTATTTTACCCAATGTTCCATAAAAATAGCACCGGCAATGGCCACATTAAGTGATTCAGCATTTCCAGAACCCCCAATCCTTAGTGGGAGATTGATTTTTGGCCGAAGGTCTTCTGATATGCCTCGGCTTTCATTTCCCAGGATTAGTGCATCCATTACTCGAAGATCTTTGTCTTCAAATTCATTTCCTTCGAGAAGTGCACCGCCAACTTTTAGATTGTTTTCCGAGATGAATTGACCTAAATCTCGGTACCAAACGCTGATTCTTAAAAAGCTGCCCATAGTAGACTGCAGTGTTTTTGAATTGTACAAATCAACGGTATTTGGTGAACAAACGAATTGTTTAATTCCAAACCAATCGGCAGTTCGCATTAATGTACCAAGGTTGCCTGGGTCTTGTACGTCATCTAGAAGTATTACTTTTTGATTTCGGTCAAAATTTAGCCTCTTTTCTTTTTTTAGGACCAATAATATGGCATTTGGTGTTTTTAATGAGGAAATCCTCGAAAGCTCCGCTTGCGAAAGGGTGAATGCGTTTTTATGAAGCTTACTAGAAATATTAGAAAAGTATTCATTGGTGCAGATGATATCTTTTATCTTTTCGGGGTGCTCTCGCATCACCTCATCACAAATTTTAATCCCCTCTACAATGAAACATTGTTCAAGGTCTCTATTCTTTTTTTGGTGTAGGCTTTTAATCCACTTTAAATGCTTATTGGAGATTTTTTGCATACGATATTCCTTACTTTTGTAACAATTCGATGATGAAGATATATAAACTTTGGTTTTGTTTCACACTGCTTTTGCTTTGCATGAGTGCCTGCTCAATTTCCAAAAATGTACCAGAAGGGTATTTCTTACTTAGGTCAAACCAAATCGAATACACTCAGAAGGTCAATTTCGCCTATGATTTAGAGTCTATTCTCAAGCAGCGGCCCAACCAAAGAACCTTTGGGATATTGATCAAGTTGCGGACCTATAATCTTATTGATTCTGCAAAAATTGTTGAAAAGAAAAAGAAACGCTTTGATAAGTTTCAAAAAGGGTTGAAAAAGAAACACGAACGCTACAATAAAATCAATAAAAAGAGAATCGCTAAGGCAAAGCGCCAAGGCAAAACGCATTATAAGAAAAAAGAGCTCGAGGATACCATTTATAGCCATCTGCTCATTCGCGAAAGGCTAAAATATCAATTTGGTGAAGAACCTATTGTTTTTGACTCTGTGGCGTATAAGAAAACCAATCAACAGCTTGTGAACTTTTTGCGTAGAAAAGGCCATTACAATATTATTCTTTCAGATACCATTGAGATAGATAGCTCGAGGCGTAGGCTGCAAGTGACCTATAAACTTGATGTAGGGCCTGTTTTTACGATTGACTCGGTTTTTTATTCGGGAAATGACCTAATGATTCGCAACCACAAAGCTTATGTTGCGGAGCGTATTTTAAATGATAAGGTTCATCCATTGATTGGTAAACCTTTTGATATTGACATATTGGGAGATTATCGAGATGCTTTTGCCATGGATCAGCGCAACCATGGTTATTATAATTATTCTTCTTCAAGTATTGAGTTTGTTGCTGATACATCCAGCAAACAAAGGTCTGTGGTATTAGAAATGAAGCTTAATTCTCAATATGAATCGAATACAGATAATCCAGACAGTTTATTTCTACGGCCTTATAAATATTCCAGCATCAATGATGTTCATTTTCACTTGAGTGATACGCTTAATGTGAAGGGGTATTTTAGTGATTATTGTCAGTGTATTGATTTTAAGGATTCGGAGTTTAAACAGTTTTTCATCACGAGAGAAAAAGAATATTATAGCGGAAAAGGGGACTCTTTGACTGGTTCGAAAGAACGAGATGTATGGGTACACTTTAATGGTGCCAAACCTCTAATAAATCCAGGTGTTTTAGAGCTTCATAATTTCTTAGAAAAAGAAAGTTACTTCAAGGGAGATTACCTTACGAGGTCGATAAAGGGCCTCTCTCAGCTCGGTGTATTTCGTTCTGTGAAGCCTGTGATTATTGAGCTGCCTGATACTGGAGCGGTACGCATGATGGATGTGCATTATTACCTTGAACCAAGTAAAAAACAATCCTTCGCTTTTGACAATCGTTTTACGACTTCGTCAACCGGTCAGCCTGGAATAAGCACCGCTCTGAACTATGTGAATCGAAATGTGAACCGAAAGGCAGCGAAATTGACCCTTTCTTTTGGTGCTGGTTTTGAGACGCAAACCCAAGTTTTTGAACAGAACGCGAATGAGTCGATTGATTTGTTCAACTCTATTGAGATTGCACCAAGCGTACAAATGGAATTGATAGGTCTGGCGCCATTCTCACCAACGCTCTTGAGCAAAAGACACAGGGCTAGAACTTTGGTCACAGCAGCTTACAATTTTGAAAAACGGGAGATTTTTGAAAAACGGGATGTTTTTCAGCTTAATTATTCGTGGAAATTTTTAGTTGGTAAGACACAAATTTTTGAGGTGGGGCTTCCAGGGGCTTCGGTAATTAAGTTGATAAATATTTCACCTACAGACGCCTTTCAGCAGCGATTAGATTCAATTAACGATCCTTTTTTGACCAATGCTTATAGCAATCAATTTGTATGGCAGGATGCGCGGTTTTCCTTTGAGTATAACAATAAAAACAAAGCCTTTCGACCCGGACGTAAGGCTTTTCTGGGTTCGAATGTTTTATTCTCAGCCAGCTTGGATGCTGCGGGAAATGTTTTGTCTATTTTTCAAGGCATGCAGGACATTGGAGCTGACGGCAGCCATGAGTTTTTAAATCTCAGATATGCTCAATTTGTCAAAATTGATTCCAGGTATATTCTTTCTAAAAAAATAAATCCAAAGTCTTCCATTCATCTTAGGGCGAATGCTGGTTTTGGAATCCCGTACGGAAATACTACGAATGCGCTTCCTTATGACTATAGTTTTTATGCAGGCGGCGCAAATGACAATCGTGGATGGAATGCCCGGACTTTAGGACCCGGAGCTTACAAGTATCATTTAGATCCTAACAGAACTTTAACCCAGATTGGAGACATTCGGCTTGGTGGTTCAGTAGAATACAGGTTTACCTTAGGAGCTTTATTTAAAGGCGCCATCTTTACGGATTTTGGAAATATTTGGACCTATAAGCAAGATTCCCGAAATGCACAATTCCAATTGAATAGCGCACTGAAAGAGCTGGCGGTGGCCTCAGGCTTTGGATTGCGTTTAGATTTAGAGTATTTCATTATTCGACTAGATGTAGGTTTCCCAATATACAACCCTGCATATTCAGATGGTGCGAGGTGGGTTTTTCAAGATTTTAAAAACCGGGATACGTACTATCAAGAGGGGATTGATGCTGGTGTTGATAAAAACACAATGCCTTCTCCATTCGTTCCGAGGTTTCATTTTGGTTTAGGTTATCCGTTTTAATATGAAAAAATATATTGTTGCTTTACTTGTTCTCGTTGTTTTTTGTTTTGGCTCATGCATGAAGTCTGAAGAAGCAGATTTAGTCGTCTTCAATGCCAACATATTCACCATGGATGAATCAAACACCAAAGCAGAGGCGATGGCGATTCGCGATGGAAAAATCATCGAGGTAGGACCGGACCGTCAAATACTTAATAAATATGCATATGATGCGTCCATGGACGCCATGGGAAAAGAGGTTTATCCAGGCTTTATTGATGCCCATGGACACCTTATGTCCTATGCGGAATTGTTGTTGAGTGTGGACCTGGTAGGATGTACATCTCAAAAAGAGATGGTGCGTCGCGTACAAGCTTATCAAGCAAAAAGTAATAAGCCTGTTCTTGTTGGAATGGGGTGGGACCAGTCCTTGTGGACGGATAATGAATTTCCTGATAATTTATTATTGAATGCCGCTTTTCCTGATACACCTGTTTGCTTGTATCGTATTGATGGACATTCTGCATTACTTAATGACGCATTTATAGAAATTCTCGGTGATTTTGAGGTGCCCAATGGAGGTGCTGCAATACAAAATAACTCGGGTAGGTATACCGGACTATTTGTAGATGCTGCGCTCCAGCTGTTAGAAGGATTTATACCCAAATTTTCTAACGCGGAAATGAAAGCAAAGCTTGTTGAGGTTCAAAATGAGCTCCTATCATACGGTGTAACAGGTGTACATGAAGCTGGGGTTGATGCCAATCAAAGAGAGCTCTTAATTGAAATGGTAGATGAAAATAGTCTTCACTTGAATGTATATGCCATGCTATCTCCTTCGGATAAAAACAAGAAATTTGCCAAACAAAATGGAATTTATCGCAATCAAAACCTATTGATAAGGAGTTTTAAAGCCTATGTTGATGGTGCACTAGGTTCTAGAGGTGCATTGCTAAAAGAACCATACCATGACCATCCAAATTACAAAGGTTTGTCCTTAAGCTCGGCCAAAGAGTTGGCCTCGCTACGTGACTTCTGTCTTTCAGTAGATTATCAATTGAATTGCCACGGTATTGGAGATGCTGCGGTATCTAGAATACTCGGAATGTGCAAAGAGGCTTTTAATAGAAAGGCAGACCATCGCTTTCGTGTGGAGCATGCACAGCTTGTGGATTTAGCCGAATTTAGATTGTTTACTGACTATGCTGTTTTTCCTTCCGTTCAACCCACGCATGCCACAACGGATCAGCGTTGGGCTGCTTCCAAAATAGGTTCGGAACGTTTGGAGGGGGCTTATGCTTACAAGTCATTGCTTAATTCTTTCGGTATGATTGCTTTAGGAACTGATTTCCCCGTTGAATACACCAATCCATTTTACACCATTCATTCGGCAGTCCATAGAAAAACACCAAAGGACTATCCCGAAAAAGGTTTTTTGAAGGATGAAGCTTTGACCATGGAGGAAACGTTAAAGGGAATGACAATTTGGGCTGCTTTTGCTGCTTTTCAAGAAAATGAGCAAGGCTCATTGGAGCAGGGGAAAGATGCCACTTTTGTCATCTTAGATCGACCTTTAAACAAAACGGCAACCTTCACAGAAAATTATGCCTGGAAGACATTTATTACAGGAGAAATTGTTCACACATTAGAATGATAATTCTTAATTTTGCCGCATGAAAGTAGAACAAATTTATACGGGTTGCTTGTCTCAAGGGGCCTATTTTATTGAGAGCAATGGGGAGGCAGCTGTCATTGACCCATTACGAGATGTTTCGGAATACATGAAAATGGCCGATGCCTCTAATTCGAAAATAAAATACGTATTCGAAACACATTTTCATGCTGATTTTATTAGCGGTCATTTGACGCTTGCGAAGCAAACAGGTGCAAAAATTGTTTATGGCCCTCAGGCTGAACCTAACTTTGATGCCCTTGTAGCCGAAGACAATCAGGTTTTTAAGATCGGTGATGTTACTTTGACAGTGATTCATACACCAGGACACACCTTGGAAAGTACTTCATTTTTACTCAAGGATGAAAATGGAAAAGAGCATTGTGTTTTTACCGGAGATACTTTGTTTCTTGGTGATGTCGGTATTCCTGACGTTGCCCAGCGTTATATGGGTGTGTCGAAAGAAGAACTTGCAGGAATACTTTACGATTCTGTCAATAAAAAAATAAAGCCATTAAATGAAGATATTTTAGTATACCCAGGGCATGGAGCTGGCTCCGCTTGCGGGAAAAATATGATGAAGGAAACCGTTGATACTTTGGCGAATCAAAAAGCGGTGAATTATGCTTTGAACGGTTCTTTCGATAAAGCGTCCTTTATCAAAGAGCTGACAGATGAGCTTCCTGAACCTCCGACCTACTTTCCTTCCAACGTCAAACTCAATCAGGATGGATACCTTGACCTAGATGAGGTCTTAGAAACCGGTCTTAGAGCATTGAGCTTGGAAGAATTTACAGCACTTTCCTCGAATGAGGATACTGTCGTTTTAGATGTTAGAAGTCAAGATGATTTCAGAATGGGATTCATTCCTGGTGCAGTTTTTATTGGCCTTAACGGTGGATTCGCACCATGGGTGGGATCTGTTCTAAAGGATATTTCAACCAAACTTTTGTTGGTGTGTGCGCCTGGGCAGGAGAGAGAAGCCATCATGCGTTTGTCTCGTGTCGGTTTTG
>CAJXCU010000057.1 GCA_913051935.1 uncultured Flavobacteriales bacterium | reverse complement strand
AGCGTTATAAGAGCGAAGAGCGTCTCGAATGGGAAAAGGAATTTGATTGTATTGCTAAATTCAAAGAATGGATTTTATCCTTTGACGCCGGAGGAAATAAAATCTCTGACGCAGAAACGTTGGATAATCTTCATAAAGAAGCCAAAGCTGAGGTGAGGCAGGCTAAGAATAATTCTTGGAAAAGATTTACCTCCGAAATCCAAAAGGAATTAACTGAACTTACTGCAATCATAGAGGCTGCAGGTGAAGGTAGCAGTCAAAAGGCTTTTATTCTCAAAGAACTTGAAACTCTGAAGAAAGCATATGAGCCCATTCGTAAAGATCTCTTAAACACGGCAAGGAAAGTTTTGCGTATGATGTTCAAAGAGCAATCTCCAAAAAAAGATATGCTTGCCGCATGGATTCAAAAAACTATTGAAAACTCGTATGATAAATACAGTTCTCATCTTTATTCCGAATCGAATTCAGCAATCCGTAAGATTACTGCTATTGCCCCAAAATATGGCCATGAAAACCGAATGGAGGATGGTAGAATTATTCTTCGAGACAACTTTAAGGCTCAGCTCGATAAAATGCCCGAGCTATTAATCTTTGGGGAAGATGCTGGAAAAATTGGAGGAGTCAATCAATCCTTAGAGGGTTTACAGGATCAATTTGGGATGCATCGCGTTTTTGATACAGGGATTAGAGAGTGTACCATTATTGGACAGGGAATTGGAATGGCTATGAGAGGTCTAAGGCCTATTGCTGAGATTCAATACCTTGATTATTTACTCTATGCTGTTCAGGTGCTTTCTGATGATCTTGCTACAGTTCAATACAGAACAAAAGGTGGCCAAAAAGCCCCTTTAATTGTAAGTACAAGAGGTCACCGTCTTGAAGGAATATGGCACAGTGGTTCACCCATGGGTATGATCATCAATGCACTTAGAGGCATGCATATTTGTGTTCCTAGAAATATGACAAAAGCTGCAGGTTTCTATAATACATTGCTCGAGGCTGACGAACCTGCACTTGTTGTAGAACCATTGAATGGGTATCGAACAAAAGAAAAATACCCAGAAAACATAGGCGAATTTAAAGAGGCTTTAGGTATGCCGGAAATTGTAGTAGAGGGCACAGACCTTACGCTTGTCTCTTATGGATCAACCTTTAACATATGCCAGATGGCAGCCCAACCACTTGCCGAGCTTGGTATTTCAATTGAACTTGTAGATGTACAAACATTGATTCCATTTGATATCGAACATGCCATTGCTAAATCTGTACAAAAAACCAATCGACTTTTGATTATAGATGAGGATGTAAGCAGTGGAGCTACGGGTTATATGTTAGATAAAATTATGGTTGAGCAAGAATGCTTTTATCATTTAGATTCTGCACCACATACGCTTAGCTCTAAAGATCACAGACCTGCTTACGGTTCGGATGGTGATTATTTCTCTAAACCAAACATAGATGATATTGTAGAGAAAGTATACGCCATTATGAGCGAAAGCGATCCAAGTACCTTTCCCCCACTTTACTAAAAACATTACAAAATCAGATTATTTGATATCAATCTGAAAAGGTAGGCGCATCATCATACCTTCCCACTCCTGGGAGGACTCGATGTTTTCATAAAGTGATTCTAGAATTGGATGATTCAAAATATTTTGTTTTACCTTAACATTTATACCCTCTTCCTCAAGTAAACTGATTAAATCAGCAAATGGCTTTTCCTCAACCTCAGGATAATAAACTACTGACCCGTCCTCGGTTGACTTTGAAATTGATTGAGCATATGAAATTGCAGCTTGCAGTGTCCCTATCGTATCTACAAGTCCTACTTCTACTGCATCCGAACCAATCCAAACACGACCTCGTGCAATCGCATCAACTTGTTTTTTATTCATTCCTCTGCCGTTTGCAACCCGTAATAAAAATTGCTGATAAATTTTATTTACTTCTTTCTGTGCAGTTTCAAACTCAAAATCACTCAGCTTATGATTTGTCGATGCAACAGCATGATTATGTGTCCCGATTTCATCTACTTCTATACCAACCTTACCCAACATTTCTTTGGTGTATGGAAGCACCCCAAAAACACCTATAGACCCAGTAAGCGTGGTTTTATCTGCAAAAATCTTATGTGCAGGAGTCGATACATAGTAGCCCCCTGATGCCGCATAGTCGCCCATTGAAACAATTACCTTTTTAACTTTATTGGTCAGAGACACCTCTCGCCAAATCTCTTCTGATGCCAAGGCACTTCCTCCGGGACTATTTACACGGAAGACCACAGACTTTACAGATTCATTTTTCCTCACCTTCTTGAAAAGCGCACATATATTATCACTTGAAAATCCTTTACCGGTTTTGGCTATTGAACCCTCAGCTAATATTACAGCAACCTTTGGCTCTGAAGCACGAGAAAGAATTTGATCTGTCAAGAATGCATCTTCACTGTAGGACGAAAAGCCATATAAATTCAATTCCTTTTCGTCTTTTGCTTTTACCTTTTTCATCAGGATTTTAAGTGCCTCATCACGATACATCGATTGATCCATCATGCCTTTGGAAACAGCATCATTTACATTCTTAATCTCAAGATTATCAGCATAAGCATTAAGATCTTTATGCTTTAAACCTCTCGAGGATACAATATCTTCAAGCATTGTATTCCAGGTAGATTTCATATACACCTGCATCTGTAAACGACTAGAATCACTCATTTTATTTAAAAACAAGGGTTCTACAGCACTTTTAAAATCATTATTGTTTCCTTTAAGGATAGAAACTTCTAGCCCCATTTTTGCTAGTAACTCCTTGATAAAAAGAACCTCGCCTCCTAGCCCGTTCCACTGAAACATCGAGCCAGGGAATCCATAAACCTCATCAGCTACTGAGGCCAAATAATAAGCTTTTTGAGAAATGTATTCACCCGAATGATAGGCAACAACAAACTTTTTACTCTCTTTAAAAGTATTGATTCCCTCACGAAGCTCTTGTGCGGTAGAAATACCGCAGCTTATTGAACCAAAATCAAGAAAGAGCCCCTTAATATCGTCGTCCTTGGCAGCCACCTTTAATCCGTGCAAAAGTGCCGAAAGCCCTTTTGTTGAATTTACCGAAAGTGCCAAAGGATCTACCTCAGCGGAATTTTCTTCTGCAATTAATCCATTGAGTTTAAGATGTAAAATTGTGTCAGACTTCATGGCGGATTCATCGGAATCAAAGAGACCTCCTAAGCCTATGATTATTCCAATAAACACAAGTAATCCAAAGAAGGAAAGAATTCTTGATAAAAAGACAGACCAAAAGACTTTTCTGAATGGTATTTTTGTTTCTTCCATAATATCTTAACTTTTCTTAATTAATAAAACTACCAAGGGTAAACCCATTTTCAACAATATTAAATTGTAATGTGAGTCGAATCTCATCTATATAGTTTTCATATAATGGGCCCATGTTCTGAGAACGAACCAAAGGGAAATAAATACCAAATACGTCACCAAGTGTCAAAGCAACACCTGCATTACATAAATATTCAATATTTGTATTACTCGGAAATAATCCTTGATTGAGGAATATTTCGAAAATATTTGGTTTTATAGGAAGTGCCAAATAGGTATTGAAAGAGGCTATCCAATTAAGATTTGTTCCGACACTCGATGTCGAATAAAAGTTACCCATGCCATCCATCTGCTGCTGCACTCCTCCTCGTGCAAAATAATATTGTTCCAAAAAAAGATCTCTTCCTCCCTCCACTCCTGTCATGGATAGGTTTTGATGATAGCTATCAAAGGTGTTTAGTTCTGAGACTATATTTTTTCCGATGTAAGCACCAAAACTAAGAGATCGCCTCATGTCTCCCAATCTATAATTGACATTGAAGCTTGCACTCAGCTCTGCCCTGAGCATTTTATCGATATCAAGCCCCTCATCATTTTCCGTCGATTGCTCGTAATAAGTTACGGATGGAGAAAAAAGAATCGAAGTGTTTTTAAAATCTTTTTGGAAAAGGTACTTAGCTCTAGCTCCATAATTATTTTGATAAAGTGCTAAGTTTTGAGAAAAATCGCCTTGCCAGACACCTCTTATTTCAGCATAACTAAAGGAGGTATTTCGTTTACTTCTATCACCGAAAATAGCTTTTAAATATGGTGTTACACCCAAAAACCTGGATTGAAATTGACCAGGATGGGTAAATGATTTTAATGACGCCCCTATTTTTAGCTGCTTAATATTATTCTTAGGAAGCACTACATATAATGCTTCGCCAACCCCCACTAAGTTCTTACTTTGAAAAGCAAACTGAGGTGCAACAAGATATTGAAAACGTTGCAATGGAACCCCCAGATTATGGAAGGCTGCCCCTAGAATTAATCCATCATAAGCATTACCTGAAATTGTCGGTGTCCAAAACACATTGGTGCGATTTACTTCGTGGTCTCCTGAAAAGAATTCTAATTTTAGCGGCTCCCATTTATGAAATAATGCTCTTTTACGCCAAGTATTGTTGTGTCTCGAAAGTTCTGGAATGTTCTTGTTAGCGTCAATCACAACTCGATTGAATTCAGTAATGTTTGAACTAAGAACCCCTTCAGTATTTCCGGGCTCAATCCAAGTAGTCTCTATTAAATCGTCATCTCGAAAAGCGTTAATTTCAATCGGACCATGCACCTGACCTACATTTTTGACTTTTACCAAGGAGCCCGTTTTTAATCTTCGTTTTACGTTTCGGATTTTATAATCCACATGATTAGTCGTTTGAATCAAATCATCGAAAAACCATGATAAATCTTTTCCGGTTTCATTTTCGAATAATATTCTTAAATCCTCCGGTTGCGGATGCTTAAATTTCCATTTGTAAAAGTAGGCGTGCATGATGCGGTCAAATTCCAAATCACCCAAATAATCTTTCAAATAATAAAATACAAGACCTGTTTTTTGGTACATAATGATCCCGTAATTAGCAGGAGAAAAATCTTTGGAGTGTGTCTCAATTGGTTGATCAGCACCAGCTGTATGTGTAAAACGATAGGTTACATCAGCCAAATCATGGTAATCTAAATCATTGAGGTGAAAACGGCCATTGAGCACCATATCCGATAATCTTGTATTTCCTGGATATTTGGTTTGAATATATCTTACTTCATTTAAGGTGTTGATTCCTTCATCCATCCACCCATGAACCCGCTCATTGCTACCCATAATACCATAAAACCAATTGTGACCTACCTCATGGACAATGACAATCTCTAATTCCTCTTTGGAGGATGAATTACCAATCACAGTAACGTTGGGATATTCCATACCTCCCCCTGCACTTATTGTTCCGTCTACCGCTGTGACATGACTGTAAGGGTAATTTCCATTCCAAAGTGAATAATAATAGGTCCCATCGTTTAAATACTCAATAGCATGCTGCCAGTGTCTTGCATTTTGAGGAACAAAAAGTGCCCATGTATCAACAAGTTTTCTTGTTCTTGGCAATTCAACTGACCCTTTGAGAACGGCGTATCTCTTGTCTGCAAACCAGGCGAAATCATGCACTTTATCCTGCGTATATCGCAGTGTTTTGTATTTCTCGGATGAAGGAGGAAAAGGTGTATTCATATTACCTTTATTTGATTCAGCTACCAATGACATCAAATCACCTTTCGTTTTTTGAGCCAAATCATTCATAAATTTAATTTCACTTGCATTTTGCAAGTCACCTGTTGATCCCACAACATAATTTTCAGGAATTGTAATGGATACGTCAAAGGATCCGAATTCAGAATAAAACTCACCTTGATTTAAATAAGGCATCGGATTCCAACCATTTTTATCATATACGGCAGGCTTTGGATACCATTGGGTAATTTGATAAGATTGACCAATGTGTCCTAACCTCGATATACGACCAGAAGGGACCTTAACACGAAAAGGTGATGAAACATCAATAGATTCACCTGGTAAAAGCGGCGTCAATAAGGCCAAAACTACAATATCTTCATGCCCCTTAAAAATGCTGTAATTGACATTTGTTCCATTAATTTGGAAAGCAATAGAATCAATAAAACCACTATCCTCGTTTGATACATTAACAAGACTCTCATCACCATCTTCTGACATTTGTTTCGCCAATGCCGATTGCCCATTCTTGTAGGCATTAGGCCACAAATGAATGTAAAGCTCGTTCAATGTATCAGGAGAGTGATTGATATATTCAAATTCTTCATACCCTTGGAGGATGTGTTTTTGATCATCAAGACGGACAGATATTTTAAAATTCACCTCTTGCTGCCAATAATCTTGTGCAGGGAACAATTCAATAAATAAACTTAAAAATGATGCTAAAAATAAATCTCTGTATTTCATAGATATAAAAAAAGGCTGCACTTCTGTGCAGCCTATAAAAATACATAAAACGAATTATTATTACTTAATCAAGCGTAATGTTTGTGTCTGGTGAAGTCCATCTTCAAAAGTAAATAAGTAGATCCCATTTGGCCAATCAAGCGTTGAAAGTTTGTCCCCATGTTTGATTTCTTGACTATGGACAACCCTTCCTTGGACATCACGGACAATGAGAGAGGAACCAGGACCATAAGAAAATGCAACTTCAACTTCATTGTTGAAAGGATTTGGGAAAACACCAACATTAAAAGGTACACTTTCAGAAATGCCCGAAGTACTTACTGGCTCAAAACTAGCGAGGCCACATGGAAATAACTGGTATCCTGAATCATATGGCGATGAAGAATCATATTGTCCACCAATTCCTGTTACATCGAATAATCCTTGAGGAGCTGCGCCTTCTGGAATATCTGTATCTCCATCGATACGCAAGGTATATACATTCGCTCCATCTGTTACATCAATATTGTTGGACCCTGACGGAAAAGTAGCAATCGGATCTACGAAACTTACATTTTCAATACGAATCAACTGCGACTCGGTATCTTCATTTAAAGCCATTACTATTGTGGGCTCCTGTAGCGTATTTCCACTACTTATAACTTCAATACTATCTGCGAATACCTCAATTAAACCATTGAATTGGTCAATTTGACCAAGAACACGAATTTCGTCTCCTTCGGTAACTGCATAATCACTCACATCTACAAAGTTGTATACATTGATTCCATTATTAAGCGAATCAATCATTGTAAAGCTCAAACCTTCATTTCCATCAAAATCGATACAATGTACGACTCCTTGTACGGAAACGTATACACCAATTGAATCAGCGAGTAGAATGGAATCATTCGTTGTTACAATCGCAATATCTGTACTTAAATAGTCAAAGGTCTCTCCTGACAGTAAAATAGTTTTTGAATCTGGAGAGGAACTTGCAACAACAGAGATGGTACCTACCATTCCATTTGCGGCATGTGACCCAACAGAGCAATCGTATTCATAAGTACCGGGCAAGGTAAATACATGAAAATACATCTCGGCGTCACTAGTTGGGGTAGATGCAAAACTCTCAGGATTGTTATAATTTTCTCCTGATACAGAGTTGGTAATAAAATTGACATTGTGAAAACCTCCATCATTAATCCAATAAACAGTGTCACCTACATTAATTGTCAAAAGCTGAGGTTGATAGTAATAATTCCCCGAATTGACCGTATGAGAAACAGCCTGGCTCTGTGAAGAAATGGTTACCATACCCTCTTGGTTATAATTTTGTGATGCTCCATTTAACCTTACAAAAACCTCTGCGCTTTGTACTTGACCTCCAATATTTGGAAGGAGTACTGAATTTGAAAAAGTTCCTGCTGAGGAAGATGAAATCTCATAGTCACCTGATACGTCAACTGTAATATCCTCCGTTAAATAGTTACCTGAAACTACAAAAGTCTGTTCTGAAGAAGGGGCTCCCACGAAATGTGAAAAACCAATGAGCGTATCCTCGGAGCTAAATAAAACGGGGTCTGGATTTAAAATTTCACCAGATAAGGTAACAATTGTTGTTGGTGCCATACCTCCACCTAGATCATATGTAATCTCACCATTGGAAGTGCTAGCAGTCGCTGAACCATTTAAACGTACATAAATCATTGTTGCCACTAATTCTCCTGCGTTCGGTGTAAGAACTATACTCGTTCCAAATCCTGCCCCAGTGGTCAAGGAAATCTCGTAATCACCTGATACAGATAAAATTACATCTGTAGTTAAGTTTGACCCTATAACTTCTGTTGTTTGCTCGTTTGAGGACGTGCCAACGAATTGCACGAAATTTATTAGTTCATTTGGTAAGGCAAAAACTGTGGGTTCCGATCCCGAAGCTTCGCCTATCCATACTCCTGGATCATAAATTCCATCACCTGTATTAACTGGTTGTTGCGTATGACTCGTACATCCTGAAACTTGGCTGTCTGCCCAAACATTCCATTCGGATTCTTCCCAAACTGGATTTGACGCAGATACTGACGCGATTCGTTCTGCCCGTCCATCTTCAAATTCATGACAAGTTCCGGTACCGTCCTCTCCTGGTACACCAAAAATATCGATTGTATTATCAGAAGCATCAAAAATAGCAATTTGATCATCTCCATTACTATCCGCTGCACCGCCTGTCCCCGCGTCAATATCTGGAGCAAATCCATATACGCTTTCGAATTCCCCACCATTTGGAGATATAATAACAAAAGACCCTGAAGACAAGAGCCCAATTGATGATAAGTCTATACCAGTATTTTGAGGCCCCGCATTGCCATTTGTCCATCTTCGCAATTCCCAATCAGTCAAATCAACATCACTATTACTCTGGTTATAGATCTCAACATAACGAGCCCCAGAATTATTATTTGGATCAGCCAATTCAGTTATAATCAGCTGGCTAAAAGAGTAGCTGCTGAGAAGCATTACTACCAAGAAAGTATAAAGTTTTTTCATGAATTAATTTTTTGAAGTAAAAATACAAATGAATTTGAAATATATTCAGAGTTTATCAAAACAAAAAAAGGCGCCGAAGCGCCTTTTGATACAATGTATAATTCAAAGCTTAGGCTTTGGGATCATCTTTTCTTTCTGGTTTTGGAAGAAGTACTTTCCTTGAAAGCTTCCATTTTCTAGTTCTCGGGTCTTTCCCTATTACCTTAAACTTCAACATATCACCTTCCTTGCACACATCACTCATTCGCGCTGTTTTTTCCCACGCAAATTCAGATATATGAATCAAACCATCTGTACCAGGAACTATTTCTACGAAACATCCGAAATCTTTAACAGATTTAACGACTCCTTCATATTCCTTTTGGTCTTCAACTTGGGGAGGAAATGCAATGAGCTTCAGCTTGGTTAACGCATTGGCCATATCATCGCCATTGTTAGACAATACCTGAACACGACCCTCACCATTTTCTAATTCTTCAATAGTAATCGTTGTATTCGTCTCTTTTTGAAGACCCTGAATGATTTTTCCTCCAGGCCCGATAATTCCACCAATCATTTCATTTGGCACATTAAAGGCTTCAACTCTAGGTGTTTGCGGCTTCAAGTCAGCATTTGGTGCAGGAAGCGTCTCAAGAATCTTATCCAAGATATGAAGACGACCAGCTTTGGCTTGCTCTAAAGCCTGAATCAATACCTCGTATGGTAAACCATCCACCTTAATGTCCATCTGGCATGCTGTAATCCCTTTTGCCGTTCCTGTTATTTTGAAATCCATATCACCTAAGTGATCTTCATCTCCTAATATATCAGACAATACAGCAAATTTTCCATTTTCAGCAACTAAGCCCATAGCAATCCCCGTAACAGGTGATTTGATTTGAATACCACCATCCATTAATGCTAGCGTACCAGCACAAACAGTAGCCATAGAAGAAGAACCATTTGATTCTAGAATCTCTGAAACCAAACGAATTGTGTAAGGATTATCCTCCGGCAAAACTGGTCTTAGCGCTCTTAATGCAAGATTACCATGACCGATTTCTCTTCTTGAAACATTAAATTTCATTCTTGCTTCTCCCGTTGAAAAAGGAGGAAAATTGTAGTGCAACATAAAAGGAGTGGTCCCCTTGAAGGTAACATCATCAATCATCTGCTCGTCCATTTTACCACCTAAAGTCAAGGTTGTCAAAGATTGCGTCTCTCCTCTTGTAAATACAGCAGAGCCATGTGCAGTTGGCAAATAATCTACTTCTGACCAAATTGCTCTTACCTCATCAAACTTACGACCATCAAGACGAATATTATCGTCAAGCATCGTATCACGAACTGCTTTCTTCATAGCCTCTTTGAAATAAACGGAAATATACTTTCCTATTTCTTCTGTTTCTTCCTCTGTTAGCGAAGCCATGAATTCTTCTTTCACAGCGCCAAACAATTCAGCTCTTTTCTCTTTGGAAGCGAGACCTTGTTTTGCTACCTCTCGACATTTGTCATATGAGAAATCCATAACTCTTTTTCTGACCTCATCATTGTGATCCTCGTGAGAGTATTCTCTTTTCGGTGAAGTCGAAGGAATCTCAGCAGCCAAGTCCAGTTGGAACTGACATTGCTTTTTGATTGCCTCATGAGCAACCTTGATGACTTCTACCATTTCAGCTTCAGAAGCCTCAGCCAATTCACCTTCTACCATGACGATGTTATCAATCGTACCAGCAATGATACAATCTACATCAGAAGCAGCCATTTCCTCTAAAGTTGGGTTAATTACGAACGATCCGTTGACTCTACCAACTCTAACTTCAGACATCGGACCATTAAATGGAATGTCTGATACTGCAATTGCAGACGAAGCGGCAAATCCTACAAGCGCATCTGGGCTGTTTACACCATCATAAGCAATCAGCTGCATCATAAGCTGAACCTCTGCGTGAAAATCATCTGGAAACAATGGACGTAATGCTCTATCTACGATACGCATTACTAAAATCTCTCTTTCCGATGGTCTTGCTTCTCTTCTAAAGAAACCTCCTGGTATCCTTCCATCGGCTGCAAATTTTTCGCGATAATCAACCGTTAATGGTAAAAAATCTACACCATCTTTGGCTTCTTTGCTTGCAACTACAGTTGCTAAAATCATTGTGTCTCCCATTCTCAATACAACGGCACCATCAGCCTGCTTGGCCAACTTACCTGTTTCAATGGAAATTGTTTTGCCACCTATTTCAATGGTCTTTGTTATTCCTAATTTCATACTTCTTTATCTATTATTATCAAATTTTTAAAAACAAAAGGGACAGCCGATACTATCGATTGTCCCCTCTTTAATACTTTTTGTAAACCAATTAAAATTAGCGACGAAGCCCTAATTCTTTAACCAATTCACGATATTTTTCAATATCCTTATTCTTCAGGTAGTCCAATAAACTTCTTCTTTTACCAACGAGTAATTGAAGCGCTCTTTGTGTACCAAAATCTTTTCGATTCTTTTTCAAGTGATTCGTTAGGTGACTGATTCGGTATGTGAATAAAGCGATTTGTCCTTCTGTCGATCCAGTGTTCGTATCAGAACCTCCGTGTTTCTTGAAAATGTCTGTTTTAACTTTCTTATCTAAATACATGCCAATATTATTGTAAATGATTATTATGTAGTCCTCTTTGGACGGGTGCAAATTTAGGGATAGTTTTTTAATAAACAATATTATCCTCAATAAATATAAATCTCCTCATACATATCTCGCAACAAGAATAGAGCCCTCATTAGTGCTAATATTAATTGAACTTTTTTTTAAGCTTATTATCCAAAATGAATGAAAGATCGAAAATCAGCCATTCACAAAACATAAAATAGTTTGTTAAAGTATTTACAGTATATTTGTACCGCTTTTAGGTGTAAATTTTTATTTACTTAAAAAGGAATCCGGTGTAAATCCGGAGCTGTATCTGCAGCTGTAAGTGTCTTAAAAACGACTTGATAAACCACTGACTTTCGGGAAGGTAAGTCGTACTTGACATGAGCCAGAATACTTGCCTTAGAGCATTAGAGAAGACTTCAGATTAAAGTCGGACTTAATTTCTCGACAGGGATATTATTTTCTTTTAGCTGATTTCTTCAACGTTTTATTTTTTTAATTATTTAATTTTTTTAACGATGAAGAATGTTTACATTTTAATGACTGCCCTTTTTATTGGGGCCAATGCCAAGGCTCAAATTGACTTTGAGTCATCCTTAACAGATCCGGAAACCTATAACAATGGTTCTGAAGGACCAGAGGGTTTCGATTTCTCTCCTATTCAGCTGGTAAATTACTACGACACGGACTTTAGTTATTTCACAGGATTCGCTATTTCTAATGTCACGGACAACACCACGCCAGGTTATATGAACCAGTATAGCGCATATGCTGGATCAGGAGCTGACAACTCAAGCACCTACGCTGTTGCTACCTCAAGCCCCTCTTTTTATACGACATCAGAGCAAGTTGGTATTACCTCCTTTGATATTTCTAACACTACCTATGCAGGTTTATCCATGTTAGATGGAGATTCTTTTGGGAAACAATTCGGAGAGCCTACAAATGCAGCAGGAGAAATTGATGGTACGGATGGAGAAGATTTTTTCAAAGTTTGGATTATTTGTGAAAACATGAGCGATGGAAGTAAAGACTCTATTGAATTTTACTTAGCAGATTATAGATTTGCTGACGATTCTGAAGATTATATTATTAATACTTGGGAAACAATAGACCTTAGCGGAATCGCCTTTAACGTTTCCAAAGTTTCAATTCGATTTGAATCTTCTGACAATGGAGAATTTGGAATGAATACACCGGGATATGTTGCCATTGACAACATTAATTGGGAAGGCACCTTTGGTATTGCAGAGTCAAATCAAGCGGATTATCAAATCTACCCTAACCCAGTAAATGATTTATTAACCGTTGAGGGTCCTGCAGGTCTTGTCACTGTGACTAATACCAGCGGAAAGTTAGTTGCAGAACGAACGCACAACATGCAGTCAAGCATAGATTTTTCAAAACTACCAGCGGGTGTTTATATCTTGAATGTAAATACACCAAACGGATCAGTGACGCGAAAAATTATAAAATAACGAGTAAAGAGAAGCCGAGGTTGTAACATTTTGCAACCTCGGTTTTACCTCACTAATGAGATTGGTCATTATTTCTTGCTTATGGATCGGAACCCATTGCATTGGGCAAAAAAACAGGATACAAGAAATAAATGAAATCACCATTACATACAATCTTGACACAATAAAAACCCAAAACGAATGGGAAGGTATAAACGCTTCAAAAATTGAATCCTTACAAGCGGATGACGCGGCAGGGCTCATAAAAAAACTCACAAGTACTAGTATTAATTCTTATGGAGGGCTGGGAGGTTTAAAAACAGTATCCTCACGTGGTCTAGGAGCGAATCACTCAAAGATTGTGGCCGACGGATTCAGTATAACAAATACTCAAAATGGCCAAGTAAACTTAGGTCAAATTCATTCAGACAATATAATATATGTCAGAAGTAATTCTGACGGCCGATCACAATTCTTACAACCCATTTCAGCCCAAGTCGCAGGAAGCCAATTTTCTTTGGAGACTTTTGAAAACAACTTTGGGGACGAGGGTTTTCAATGTCGACTGCTCGGTAAGCAGGGTTCCTTTAATCAGCTAGGAACATACGGCGCAATGAAATTTTCAAGCAAAAAAATTCTTATAAGCGGACATGGTAGCTTTAGAAGCGCTGATGGAAACTACCCCTTCACGCTTGTAAACGGAAATCAAACTTCAGAGGAGACCCGTTCTAATAATGACTACACAGACTACCATTTTGGTTTGACAAGCGGTATCAAAAAAGGTAAATCAGTCATCCGCTTGGGTTACATGCAAAAAGAATTCGATCAAGGACTTCCTGGAGCTGTAATTCTATACAACAATTCAGCTGATGAACGAATGGAGAATCGAGATCAAAACTTATTTGGAGATTATGTTTTTAAAGGAAACAAAACAAGCCTTCGAAGCTTTATAAAAATAAATGAAAATCATATGAACTATACTGATCCAAATTATTTAGGTCAGAATGGAGGCATTGATATTAGCTACCGAAACAGGTCAATACAAGCCGGAATTGCGGGAGAAAATAAGCTTACAGAAAATCTTAAAATACACTTTGGCGCGGAGGAAGTCATCAGCGACTTGTTGGTCAGCGATACGACTTTTGCAAGACCAAGAAGATATCATAATTATGCCATCATAGGTATCAAATATCATTTTGCAAAGCGGCTTAATTTAAGCCTTCAACTATCTGAACAACTGGTAATCGAAAATAATTCAGCTGGCGTCAGTGCAGAAAAGAAATTCAAAATAAATCCATACGTCGCAATAGCAACGAAAGAGAAAGGGCAACAATTTAGACATGAGATTTGGTACCGAAGCTCATTTCGAATGCCGACATTCAATGAGCTCTACTATAACAATATTGGAAATATCGATCTCAAACCTGAGGAAGCCCACCAAGTGAGCTATGGCTGGTCTTATTCTCCACTAAAAAATGAAAAAATTCAGTTTTATTTCCGAAACAATATATACCTCAATTATGTCAACAATAAAATTGTGGCAATTCCCACAAAAAATCTATTTA
>CAJXCU010000056.1 GCA_913051935.1 uncultured Flavobacteriales bacterium | reverse complement strand
TTGACTTGAATGGTAGAATCTAAAAAACAATGTATCTCATGGCATGGCTCAAAATTGTCACTATCAACTGCAACGTACTTTAGATAAAAATCCGGGCAAAATAAGAGTTCATTTGAAACGTCGATTGAAGACAGAATAAAGTTGGCCTTCTTTTTATATTTCCATGTACTTATTAAATCAAGCTTTCAACGCTCCTAGAAATGAAAAAGCCAGTCTAAAAAGACTGGCTTTTCAATGGTAGCGGGGACAGGACTCGAACCTGTGACCTTCGGGTTATGAGCCCGACGAGCTCCCAACTGCTCCACCCCGCAATATATCTTTTGGGTTATTCTTGTTCTTTATTGGGATACCAAAGATAGCGCAAAGCTTTAATCCCACCAAAAAAAATTCAATTAACTTACAGATTGACCTTGTAAAAATTCTTTTTCAGTCTCTAAAAAACTTAATTCACCTTCCTCGTTCTCTGCCATGAGAATCATCCCCTGTGATTCAACCCCACGTATCTTTCTAGGCGCTAAGTTCAATAGGACCAATACAGTTTTACCAACTACATCCTCAGGAGCATAGTGCTGCGCGATTCCCGAAACGACAGTTCTCGTGTCAATTCCAGTATCCACGCTAAGCTGGAGTAATTTATCTGCTTTTTTAACTTTTTCCGCACTTAATATTTTACCCATTCTCAGGTCCATTTTCTGAAATGTCTCAAAATCTATTAATTCTTTCATTGGAGGAAATTTAGAAGTTTGTTGTGATTTCTCCTTGAGCTTTTGAACCTCTAATTCAACAAACTCATCTTCAATCTTTTTAAATAATATCTCAGCTTTATTGATTTTCAAACCCACAGCTAATTCGGAATTAGCCCTTAGATCATTCCACTTTTCACAATTGATATTCAAAAACCCTTGCAATTTCTTGGAGGTTTTTGGAAGAAAGGGCATACAAGCGATGGATAGCTGACGCGTAATTTCTAGCGCGACACTCATGATGGCTTCTACTCGATTTTCATCGGTTTTCACTAGCTTCCATGGCTCATTATCCGCCAAATACTTATTGCCTATACGTGCAATACGCATCATCTCGGCTTGCGCTTCTCTAAGCTTGTATTTCGTAATTAAATCACCGATACGCGCAACAGTATCACATACCTGAGCTATAATTGCTTTATCCTGATCGGTACGTGTTCCTTGTGCAGGAACAATACCATTATAGTACTTATTTGTGAGTACAACCGT
Organism: uncultured Flavobacteriales bacterium; assembly: GCA_913051935.1. Taxonomy (GTDB): domain Bacteria; phylum Bacteroidota; class Bacteroidia; order Flavobacteriales_D; family Crocinitomicaceae; genus UBA952. Next base: position 13,325 of record CAJXCU010000056.1, on the reverse strand, counting down.
TCTATTTACAAAATTCCCGAATACATCCGCAAGCTCCGAATTGACTCTCGCTTGGTAGTCTTTCCACGTGAATTCAGCGTCCTTGCTTTCAGGAGCAATTGAGGTTAAAACATACCTTAGCTCATCCGTTTTGTCAGAATAAGCCTCGAGGTATTCGTGCAACCAAACCGCCCAATTCCTGGAGGTGGAAAACTTATCTCCTTCCAGGTTTAAAAATTCAGATGCAGGCACATTATCGGGGAGAATATAGCCACCATGGTCCTTAAGCAATATTGGAAATATAATGGCATGAAATACGATATTGTCCTTTCCTATAAAATGAACCAGCCTTCTGTCTTGTGCTTTTTCTTTTAGCCAATAATCTTCCCAGTTCCTTCCATTTTCTTTTGCCCATTTCTTTGTAGCTGAAATATAACCAATAGGTGCATCCAGCCATACATACAAAACCTTTCCTTCGCCATCAGGCAGCGGTACCTTTACACCCCAATCTAGATCACGTGTCATGGCTCTTGGCTTCAGACCTCCATCTATCCATGACATGCATTGTCCTGTGACCTGATTTCGCCATGCTTTAGGGTCGTGTTGCTGCACCCCATCAAGCCTTCCTTGAGTAATCCATTCTTTCAGCCATTCTTCATGTTCGTCCATGGGTAAAAACCAATGAGAGGTCTTTCGTAAAACAGGAAGCTTACCACTCAAGGTAGACCTCGGATCAATAAGATCTGTAGGACTCAAATCGCTTCCACATTTCTCGCATTGATCGCCATATGCATCCGGACTTTGACATTTCGGACAAGTTCCTGTAATATACCGATCAGCTAAAAACTGATTAAATTCTTCATCATAATACTGTTCTGAAGACTTTTGAACGAATCGTTTTTTACGATTGAGCTCTTTGAAAAAATTTGAGGATGTTTCGTGATGTAAATCGCTCGTGGTGCGGTCATACACATCGAATTCTATTCCAAAATCAGCAAAGGCGTTTCCAATGAGCTGGTGGTATTTGTCCACTATTGCCTTTGGCGTGACAGCTTCCTTTTTAGCACGTAAGGTGATTGCTGCGCCATGCTCATCACTTCCACAAACAAATAAAACATCTGCATCATTCATTCTTAAATAACGAACAAAGGTATCAGCTGGAAGATATACCCCTGCTACATGTCCCAAATGAATAGGGCCATTGGCGTAGGGTAATGCAGCTGTAACTGTATATTTGTTTGTCATATTGGAGGTCAAAGATAAGGAAGAATTCCTTGATTTTAGTTCAAAAAAAAAGGGCCGATAAAATCAGCCCTTTTCCGTCAAATAAGTGACTTATTTTTTAACAACCGAAAAGGTTGAAGTACTTCCATTTTCCAATGTTACATTGAACATGTAGACACCGTTATCTAAAGAAGAAATATCAAAAGAAGACTGACCGTTTGCCAATGTTACATTGTTTGTAAATGCAATACGACCAGAGATATCAGAAACAACAACATTTGCTGAACCTGCACCGTCAATATCAATTGTTACCATATCCGTTGCAGGATTCGGGAACGCTGAACCTGAAACTTCAGTAATCTCTTCAAGGCCTGCATTCTCCTCAATCTTCAATCCTAAAGCCAAGGCAGAAACTCCTGTCCAACCTGAGTACCACTGTGTACCGTCAATATTCAACGGAGAAATCGGCTGTAAATAGATGCTGTAATTTGCATCGTAATTCAAGGTATTGTCATACCCAAAAGAAATATTCGGATTGTATGTCGTCAAACAAGCCAGGTACCTTTGGTTATCTGCCAATGCCACTCCATTGTCAAGTGGTGCATATACAACCTGACCATTCTCCTCATTAGAAGCTGGGTAATATAACCCTCCTCCTACTTGGTTTAAATCATCAAATGTTACTGCTGCCCAACCTGCAGAGACGTCTATCCATGCATCATTCCACTCGAAAATATCAATAATGATTTCCTCATCCTGAAGGAGTGAATCACTGGCTTGTGCAGCGAAATAAACTCCAGAAATTCCAGAAGTCACACTAGGATAAACATCCTGTAGCTGCATACAAGTTTGGTAACTTGCTGTGGCATTACTTGGGAAAGAATTGGCTTTCAGCGTTCCATTTTCTTGTCCTGCCAATGATAGCATTGACGTCACACTGAAATTTCGCGTATATACATTGTCAAAGTCAGACTCATCTGTTTGACCATCAATTGAGATGGAGTAAGTCAAGGTATAATCTCCCTCATCCCAAGTTCCTGGGGCGACAAGAGGAAATTCAGATGGGTTTCCATTGAAAATTGGTAAAGTGTCTCCTGTAGGAATAAGTGAACTTACAGTTTCAGTGTACACATTACCAGAAGGGCCATCAACAGATGCCGTTACATTAAACGTATTGTCTGCTGAACCGAAGTTATAAACCTCAATACCTACCTGGAAAGAGTAATTGTTATTCGCCATAGCTACTGGAATGGAACCATATCTTGGAGAAAGTGCAGCCGACTCAGAAGAACCTCCGTCGTTCGCAAAAAGATTTTGCTTGTTCCCCATAAATACGACAACCTCACCATTGGCCATTTCGTTTGTCAGGGTAGCTCCATCGACACTAGAAAGCATCACTGTAGGAATCGTTACATTGAGCCCTTCAGCTCCTCCACCCATTCCAACAACCTCAGGATCTCGATTTAAGATAATAACACCGACAGCACCTGCGTTTTGTGCTTGAAGCGCTTTGTATCCAAACTCACAAGTATTTCTGTAAATAATTGCGATGTGACCCGTCATATCATTGATTAAGGGACCATTACAAGCCTCGGCAGACAATGGATTTCCTTGAGGGTTTTCACCTACTGTACCATCATCAGCAAACATGATTGGTGCTTCGACATAGGTATTCGGCACCAAAAAATCTGGACAAGACCAGTCGCCGCCACCTGGATCAGCCCATGTAAATTCGTAATTGTTGGCAATTACTTCTGGAGTAACTCCTCTGACAACAACTTGAGCGGTAGTTGCAAATGCAAAGACAACTCCAATTAAAGATAGTATAAGTTTTTTCATAAAATATTGGTTTTCGTTCTCACAAATTTAACATAAAAATCAGAGAATAAAAACTCCAATAATTTGGCCTTGAGAACGTGTAAAGGTTTCAGTTAATACGTTTATTTAAAGCTACTTAGCTGCTTCGAAATTTGCAGAAACAACAGACCAGTCAACTACTTCGAAAAACGCCTTGATGTAATCCGGTCTTCTATTTTGGTAATTTAGATAGTAGGCATGCTCCCAAACATCAAGTGCCAGAATAGGTGTTCCACTACATCCTTCCCCCATGACAGGATTGTCTTGATTCGCCGTAGAACAAACCTCTAATTTACCGTCAGTAACACACAACCAAGCCCACCCGGAGCCAAATCGTGTCGCGGCAGCTTTGGAAAAGACATCTTTAAACCCTTCGAATGATCCAAAGGCATTGTCGATTGCAGTTGCTAAATCTCCAGAAGGTGCACCACCTCCATTGGGAGACATTACTTCCCAAAATAGGGTATGGTTGTAAAACCCTCCTCCATTGTTTCGAACAGCAGGTTTGTCTGCACATGCAACTAAAATTTCAGAAATTGTTTTTCCTTCTAAATCCGTTCCTGCAATAGCAGCATTTAAGTTATTGGTATACCCCTGATGGTGCTTGGAATGATGGATTTCCATTGTTCTCGCATCAATATGGGGTTCAAGCGCATCGTAGGCGTAGCTTAATTTTGGTAATTCAAATGACATTTTTTTATTTTTTTTATTTTTTAATCAAATCAAAAATAGACAATTCATCGCAAATGAAATTTCAAACAGACCGTTTTTATCAAAAACTTCAGTCTCTATTTAATTTGGATTCAATGAAGTCTAGTGCCTTGCTCCCAAAAGCATTATTATTCCAAACCTGAACCACTTTTGCTCCTTTTTCATGAAAGATAAAAGAGGGATAGGACCCTTTGGAAAGGGTTTGAATGTCAGCATTGTGAGGGACATGCGAATATCTCATGTTTTCAGCCTTTAGCTTCGCTTCTATACCCCCACCGTATCCGTCATTGCTTACAATCTTATATATGATTTGGGAGCTGGCATTGCGCAAAGCAAATTTTTTTACTAGTCCTATTGAATAAATACAATGTGGACAATCGGGAAGCACCAATACTTCCATAAAGCCACCATTTTGCACATCGCTAGTTAGGTTTTTTTCAATTCTAAATTCATTTTCCAAGTCTGAAACATATATCGGATAAAAAGCAAAATAGACGCCCGAAAGTACAATCCCAATGCAAATAGAAAGACTTGACCTCCAAAGTTTTGCTTTGATACTTTTCAAAAACATAAAACCAATGGAAGTCCCTAGAACTAATATTATGAAAAAGGGCAAGAGCATGGAAAGTTGCCAAGAGAAACCTATATTTAAAAGCATCTGTTCTAAACTATTCATCTACTTTTTTTGGCAAATATAATCAAAACGAACCCAACGAAATAGGCCCTTTTGAATTAAACTCGAACAGAGGACATACCCCCATCGACACCTATTGTTTGTCCCGTAATCCAATCATTCTCTAGGCAGAAAACAGCTGCTTTTGCGATGTCTGTAGGTGAACCTATTTTTTTTAATGGATGACGCATCGCAGCATTTTCTCTCTTTTGCTCAGTGCTCAGCAACGCCTCCGCTAGAGGAGTATCTGTCAATGAAGGATTCACAATGTTGACGCGAATATTTGGCGCCCATTCTGCAGCCAAGCTTCTGGCTAAGGCTTCTAGCCCACCTTTAGCGGCAGCAATTGAGGCGTGAAATGGCATCCCTTGCTGACTGGCTACAGTACCGAATAAAACAACCGAACCTTTATTTTTTTTCAGCGTCCGAAAATAGAACTGAAGCACACGAACAGCGCCAAGTACATTTTTTTGATAGTCGTTGATAAAGTCCTCTTGTGTTAGCCTATGAAATGGCTTCAAGTTGATAGATCCTGGACAGTAAACTAACCCAGTCAAACCATCAATATCGGGCAAATCTCCCGTCAATGCATCCACCATAAAGTGATTGGGAAGCGAAGATTCAGACCTCGAAACAATATAGCATTCATGATTCGATAGCTCCTCTGTAATCGCCTTTCCTATTCCCTTAGTACCGCCTATAATCAAAGTTTTATTTTCCATGCTTTTCAAACAAGTTTTAGATTGAAATGTTTAAACAATCCAACTGACTTGTATTTTTGTAGCAATCAGCAAAATGTAGTACTTTTGCAGATACAAATAAGGCATACTTAGTAAACAAATAAAAATAGACGCTAGTAATGATTACTGTTACAGAATCGGCAAAAAAACAAGCCATCCGTCTCATGGAAGATGACGGCAAAGAGGGGTTCTTTATTCGTGTAGGTGTTGAGGGCGGAGGCTGTTCGGGTCTTATGTATCAATTGACGTTCGACAACGAAAGAAAAGAGGACGACTCTAGTTTTACAGATAACGGGATAGAAGTTGTGGTAGATAAAAAAAGCTATCTCTACCTGCTAGGGACAACACTAGATTTTTCAGGCGGACTGAATGGAAAAGGATTTGTCTTTCAAAATCCGAATGCCGATAGAACGTGCGGGTGTGGTGAATCCTTTTCAGTTTAATTTAACAGTCTAAAAATATATGGGACAATACACGGAAAATGAATTGGCAAAAGATCTTGAAAATCAAGATTACAAATTCGGCTTTACCACAGATGTTGAGACCGAAACAATTCCCGTGGGCTTAAATGAAGATATTATTCGTTTAATATCAACCAAAAAAGAAGAGCCTTCATGGCTACTTGACTATCGGTTAAACGCCTACCGAGCGTGGCTAAAAATGACAGAGCCAGATTGGGCTCACGTGAGATACGATAAACCTGACTTTCAAAAAATCACCTATTACGCTGCTCCCAAACAGAGCAAAAAATATGAATCTTGGGATGATGTAGACCCTGAGATGAAAGAAACGATGGCCAAACTCGGCATTTCTCTCGAAGAGCAAAAAAGATTAACGGGAGTTGCCGTAGACTTCGTAATGGATTCTGTCTCCGTTGCAACGTCATTTAAGTCAAAGCTAAAGGAGTTGGGCATTATATTTTGTTCTTTTTCTGAGGCGGTTCAAGAGCATCCAGAATTGGTTCGAGCGCACATGGGAACAATCATACCTCATACCGACAATTTCTATGCTGCCTTGAATTCAGCTGTATTTACTGATGGTTCATTCTGTTACATACCAAAGGGTGTTAGGTGTCCTATGGAATTATCGACATACTTCAGAATTAACGCAGGAGGAACGGGGCAATTTGAACGAACACTAGTCATTGCTGATGAAGGTTCTTATGTGTCATACCTTGAAGGCTGCACTGCACCTCAGAGAGATGAAAACCAACTGCACGCGGCCGTCGTTGAACTAAAAGCGCTGAAAGACGCAGAAATCAAGTACTCAACAGTTCAGAATTGGTATCCTGGTGATAAAAACGGTATCGGAGGAGTCTTTAACTTTGTGACCAAAAGAGGGCTCTGCGAAACAAACGCAAAAATATCATGGACACAAGTTGAAACTGGATCTGCAGTTACGTGGAAGTACCCATCTTGTGTTTTAAAAGGCGACCATTCTGTGGGAGAATTTTATTCTGTTGCTGTGACAAACAATTTTCAACAAGCAGATACTGGAACAAAAATGATTCACTTGGGAAAAAACACGAAAAGTACCATTATTTCAAAAGGTATCTCTGCGGGTGATTCACAGAATTCATACAGGGGCTTGGTTCAGATACATAAGAACGCCAAAAATGCAAGGAATTTTTCGCAGTGCGATTCGTTATTAATGACTGATCATTGTGGGGCGCACACCTTCCCTTACATTGAATGTAAAAATCCAAGTGCGCAAATTGAGCATGAAGCTACAACGTCTAAGATTGGTGAGGACCAGCTTTTTTATTGCAAGCAAAGAGGAATATCAGAAGAAAAAGCCATTAGTCTCATTGTAAACGGCTATTGCAAAGAGGTATTGAATCAACTTCCAATGGAGTTTGCCGTGGAAGCGCAAAAATTATTAGCCATCAGTTTAGAGGGATCCGTAGGATAAATCAAAAGTTATGATTGAAATTAAAAATGTACATGCAAACATTGAAGGTAAAGAAATCCTGAAAGGGTTAACGCTTACCGTAAATTCAGGAGAGGTTCATGCCATCATGGGGCCAAATGGAGCAGGAAAAAGTACATTGGCCAGTATCCTTGCAGGTCGCGAGGAGTATGAGGTCACGGAGGGTTCTATTACGTTTGAAGGAGAAGACCTATTAGAGCTAGATACGGAAGAAAGGGCACATGCGGGTTTATTTTTAGCATTTCAATACCCCGTAGAAATACCAGGTGTATCGAATGTCAACTTTCTCCGAACAGCAATCAATGAAATCCGAGATGCCAAGGGTGAGGCTCCGATTTCAGCGAAAGACTTTATGGCATTGGTTCGAGAAAAATCAAAAATCGTAGAGCTAGATAGCAAGCTTGCATCGCGTGCTGTCAACGAAGGTTTTTCAGGAGGTGAAAAAAAGAGAAATGAAATTTTTCAAATGGCCATGCTTAATCCCAAGCTTGCGGTATTAGACGAAACCGACTCAGGGTTAGATATCGATGCCTTAAGGATTGTAGCCAAAGGTGTAAACTCATTAAAATCTGCTGACAATGCCTCGATTGTAATCACTCATTATCAGAGACTTTTAGACTATATTGTACCGGACTATGTTCATGTGCTTTATGATGGTAAAATTGTAAAAACAGGAAACAAAGATCTCGCTTTAGAACTTGAAGAGAAAGGCTATGATTGGATCAAAGAGGAAACCCAAGTCGGATAAATAATGGATGAGGTGCTGACACAAACTAAATTCGATATCCTAAGGAAAAAACTAAGTCCAACGGCATTTCCTATCTCGGAGGGCTCTATGTCGAAGGCAAAAGGACTGCTAGAGCATGCAGAATTTCCAACAAGAAAAATTGAGACCTGGAAATACACCAATGTGAACGGTTTAAATAAGTTATCGCTTAACGGGGAAAGCTCTGATTTAACGAACTCGAAAAGCATTACAAAAGAAACCAAAAAGGTTCACATCATCAATGGTAAACTCTCCAAAGAACATTCAGATTTTTCAGGAATCAAAACTTCATGGAATGAATTACCTAATATTTGTCAAGAAGATTCATTTGATGCCTTAAACCTACTCTATTGCACTGCAGCAATTGAGCTAACGTTCAGGGATGGGGAAAATCAAATTATAGAATTGATTTTTGAGAACACCAGAAATACTGCAATCTTTCCCAGAATATTTATTTCATGCAAAGAAAGTGCAAAAGGTACGGTTATATTAAATTTTCAAGGCGCCGAAAAAAATGCAAGCTTCATCAATGTATCGACCTTTGTTGAGGTGGAAGAAAATGCACATTTAAGCGTTCATAAAATTCAAAAGAACGGATCCGATACTTTCGATTTACAAAGAGAATATGTGAACCAAGCCGCGAATAGTGTATTCGCAATAAATACCTTCCCTTTGTCAGGTAGAATGACTAGAAACGATTTAAGGATCAATGTAAACGGAAGTAACTGTGAAACGTTCATGAATGGTGCCTACACCTTAAAAGGAAAATCACATTGTGACAACCATACTACCGTAGACCACAAAGTGGCGCATTGCTACTCAAAAGAGCTATACAAAGGAGTCATTGATGACCGGGCCACAAATGTGTTCAACGGAAAGGTTTTTGTGCGAAAAGATGCCCAAAAAATCAATGCTTTTCAGTCCAATGCAAACATCCTTCTCAGCGAAACGGGAAGTGTTAATTCAAAGCCTGAACTTGAAATATATGCAGACGATGTGAAGTGTTCTCATGGGTCTACCACAGGTCAATTGGACGATGAAGCGATATTTTACTTGCGTTCAAGAGGCTTGTCCGAAAAATCAGCCAAAGAGCTTTTGGTGAAAGCTTTTCTCGGTGAGGTTCTAGAGGAGGTCGACAACGAGGACGTCCGCTCATATGTTGGACAAGAAATCGAAAAACATTTTTCGGCTTAGTTATTCCTCATCTATTTTAGCTAAAAAGGCCGCTGCATTTCCTAAATGCAATGCTCTCTTTTCATCTGACATTCTATTGAAAGAATGAACCATCATTGACATTCTAGGATTTTTGAGGAAAAAGTCTTGATTCGCGGAAATAAATCTCCAAAATAAGCCATCCCAAATATCAGTCCAAGGCCCTTTTCCGTAATTACTCATTTTTTTGATATAGTTGGAACCTCCGATATAAGGTTTCGTTGCAAAAGTTCCTCCATCGGCAAACTGACTCATTCCATAAACATTTGGAACCATTACCCAATCATAGGCATCAATGAATAGCTCCATGAACCATCGATAAACCTCATCAGGGTCAAATTCACAGAGCAACATAAAATTACCAAGTACCATAAGCCGTTCAATATGATGACAATACCCAGTCGCCAAAACCTTTTTAATCGTATCATCAACAGGTTCAATACCTGTAGTACCATCATAAAAGCTTTTCGGGATTTTACGGTCGAAACCCCAAAAATTTTGGGTTCGCGAAAAAATACCTTTACACAAATACATCCCACGAATAAATTCTCGCCACCCCATGATTTGTCGAATAAACCCTTCCAAAGAATTCAATGGTATATCATTGTTTTTAGCAAATAAAAGACTTTCATTAATGACTTTGTGTGGTGAAATCAAACCGGCATTCATTAGCGGTGAAAGCAAGCTATGGTTTAAAAAAATCTCTTCTTTTACGATCGCATCTTCATATATCCCAAACTCTTCAAAGCGGTCTTTTAAGAAATGTGTTAGCCATTCATTTGTTTCTTGAAAGGTGACTGGATATATCCGTTTCTCATCTAGTTTACCCAGATAATGCGTAAAATGAATCTCAACATATCGTATGGCCTCCTCCCAATATTTGCTTGATTTAGGAAATTGAATTATAGGCGGTTCCTGACCTTTCGGATATTTCTTTCTGTTATCAACATCATAGGTCCACTTTCCTCCTCGTGGACTACCGTCTTTTTCCATCAAGACATTATGTTTTACGCGCTGCTGCTTGTAGAATGTTGTTTGAAAGAAGGACTTCTTATCTGCTCGAAAGAAGGTGCTCAAATCCTCATTTGTATTTATAAAATACGGCGTTTCAAGCATGTTCAACTCAATACGGTCTGAAAATGAATTTAACCTTTTCAATAACCAGCTGTCCACAGGATCATAGAAGTTGATCTGCGCAATTCCCGAGGCCAAAATTTCCTCTAAAAGAACCCGAATATCACTTTTCATCTCAGTTGCCTCAATATATTTTACTGAAACGTTTTGTGATTTCAAGAAATCAGCATATGCCTTCATCGAAGCCCTATGGAATGCAATCTTTTGTTTGTGAAACTTAAAATGCTTGAAGAATAAGTATTCTTCTATAAGATACGTTTCGCACGCGTTATCTAACAGGTCGCTTTTCTCAAAAAGCTGGTGCGGGAAGATAAGGTTAACGGCTTTTCTTTTTTCCATTGTTTCTGGTATGTAATGCTACAATTCTTTTGCTATCGGCTCTGACTGCTTTATGCTTTCGATGCTCCCAAATTTTCGCTCGAGCAACTTTTGCAACAGCAGTTAAATCTACAATCGGTTCAGGGTAGTCATTTCCTATATTGTGTAACTCCTTCTCCATGGCTGTCATTTTCCATGGCTCATGAATAAATTCAATAGGAACATTTACTAATTCAGGAATCCATTCTTTTATAAATACGCCATTTGGATCATGTTCTTGAGATTGCTTCACGGGATTGTACATTCGGATGGTATTTATACCGGTGGTACCTGCCTGCATTTGAAATTGCGGATAGTGGATGCCCGGTTCGTAATCCAAGAATTGCTGAGCGATATGATAGACACCTTTCTTCCAATTACAATCCAAGTGAAAACACAACACAGAGACAAGCATGGCACGCATTCTAAAATTGATCCAACCCGTTGCTATCAGACAGCGCATACATGCATCTACAAGGGGGAAACCCGTTTTTCCCTTTTTCCAAGCCTCGAGAAATTCTGGTTTGCTTTCATATTCCAAGGTTTCATAACCGCGGTTTACACAAAGTGTTTCGTAGGTACACTCTACCTCAAACTTTTGAATAAAATGACAGCGCCATTTGAGTCGCGTAAGGTGGTTATTGAAGCTCCGTTTGTTCAAATTATAATTGGGATGGTTTCGAACGAATTGTACTGCTTGACGTACTGATAAATTTCCCCAAGACAAGTATGGAGATATTCGCCCGCAAGATTTTCGACTCTCCTTAGGCTTGGAGATATGACGGCTGTAATTAGAACCTCGACCTTCACAAAAAGAGCGTATATATCGCATGGCGTATGTTTCCCCTGGCTTCTGAAAAGAATCTGGATATTTCTGAAGTGTTTCTTCAAGTGAATTCGGTAAATCAAAGGGCAAACTTTTTAAAGGTTCTGTATTCTGAGAATACACATTTAGAATCAACGGGGAATTGATCGAAACAAACCAATTTTTATCCCAGTTTACCCTGTTTTTAATGCCACGAATAATTCCGTCGCGTTGAAATTCTGTCCATTTAATGTTATTTTGCTCTAAAAAAGAGGAAACATCCTTGTCCCGATCCCATGTCGCTTTCACACCGCTCTCCTGATAGGAATACACGTTTTGTATATCGAATTGTTCGTTTAAGGAATTAAAAACCTCCATAGCTTCACCATACAGGATATGGATCTTTCGATTGAAGGCCGCCAAGATGCTGTTCATCTCCAAAATTGAATGGTACACAAACTGCACGTGTCTTAAAGAAGAATCTGGATAAGCCATTGCGGATGGTTCCAAAATATAAACGGGCAAATAATTACATTTTGAATTATTTTCCGCCTCAAAAAAGGGAAGGTGGTCTTGTAAGCGTAGATCTCTCTTAAGCCAAACAATATTCAATGTCTCTTTCACTTAGCTAGCTCCTTTTTTGCTTTGTTCCAAAACTTAAAAAACCCAGGAAAATAACCATGAACAGAAGTCATCCAATCTCGATGCTCTTGCGTTCCTTCATAATGGGCGTTCAAGGGATGCTCTTTAAAAATAATTTCAGCACCGTTTAGCTGAGCTTTCAATGAAGCGAAAGATCCAACCATAAGCTTGATGCCTTTGATATTAGTAGAAAGCCCAACTGCAAAATCCAAACACTTTTGGCTGATTGGATAACGCTCAAAAACATCAGGCTCAATTAATAAAACTCGTTGAACATCCTCTCCTTCATACCACAATGGATCCAGATTGTAATAATTGTAAACTAAAGTTTTCTTTTGCTCAAGTACTTCGGGAGATAGGGACTCGGGATAATCGATTTTAATAATACCATCGTTACTTTGCCTTAACTCAGTAGGGACCTCTAGGTTATTAAATGCTTCATAGGGAACATCTAAAAAAGTATTGCGCTGCGCACTATTAAAATACTTGTTGATGTTCTCTTGATTTGCCACATATTTTCGATTGGAAAATGTACCTGCGACCCATTGCCAGCTGAGATGATTGCTTGCCAAATCACCATCAAGTAGATTTGCATACATCCATTGAGCCGGTTTACTCCAATGGTACTTTCCGATATTACAACAAATAGCTGCAATGTACATGCGCATGTGGTTGTGTAAATAACCAGTTTTGTAAAAGTTATTTATGGCTGTATCGATGGCTTCAATACCCGTGTTGGCCTCAACAATTGCAGCAGGTACTCCTGAATATTGCAACTCTTTCTGCTCGTAATTAAGGTCTGACTCAATCTGGGTTTTCTTTGCCACCCATACCTGCTGCCAATAATCTCTCCAAGCCAATTCTTGAACAAGTTTTTCAGTTGACTTCCATGCTAAATCTAAGGACTTGACATGCTCGAAAATAAACTTTGTCGAAATTACTCCTCGAGAAATGTACGGCCCCAATAAGGTCAATGCACCATTCGCATAATTTCGTGTTGATGCATATTTAATCGGATCAATGGCCTGAATTCGATCTTGAATGGAATCCCAATCTGAAGGGAAATGATATTGTTGTTCAGTATGTAAGACTTGCATATGTTGTTACAACAAACAAGTCTAACTTTTGATTGATGAGTCAAAAAATTTATTCTTTTTATCTAGAAAGGCGAAACTTTAAGAAAACCAAAAGAACCGTTATCCACAGCTACAATTGCTCCTCCATCAGCAGTTAAGTCAATGTCTTCTCCTGCCCAATCACCGCCCTCAGCGTCACCATAGGTCTTTTGCCATTCGA
>CAJXCU010000055.1 GCA_913051935.1 uncultured Flavobacteriales bacterium | reverse complement strand
TGGGTAAAGGAGATAGAAAAACGGCAAAGGGAAAAAGAACAATTGGAACCTACGGGAATTCCCGTAAAAAAAAGAGAAATGTTAAGCCGGTTATAAAGCCAAAGAAAAAAGCAGCTGCCAAAAAAACATCAGCTGATAAGGAAACAGCGAAAAAACCTGTAGCAAAGAAAGCCCCGGCAAAGAAAACGACATCAAAGAAAGCCCCAGCGTCGAAAAAGACGGCAGACAAATAGGCCCGTAATTTTGATTTTTTTTTTGAAAAATACCGATAATTATCACTGCAGTTGAAATAGTTTTTAGACTTTTGCTAAAAACTTTAAAAGATGAAACATAATTTCGGAGCAGGCCCATGTATACTTCCTCAAGAAGTCTTTCAAGAAGCATCCCATGCTGTAAAAGATTTTAATGGCCTTTCGATACTAGAGGTATCTCACCGACACAAAGATTTTGTAGCCGTTATGGACGAAGCTACTGAACTTGTCAAAAAAGCATTAAATGTTCCAAAAGACTATTCCGTAATCTTTCTTCAAGGAGGAGCTTCATTGGGCTTTTCTATTAGCGCCTTGAATATGATGCGTGATAACAAAAGAGCATCATACATCAATACTGGAACTTGGTCTAAAAAAGCAATGACAGAGGCGAAAAAGGCAGGATTCGAAGTACTTGAAGCTGCAAGCTCCTCGGATACTAACTTTAATTACATTCCAAAAAATGTTTCGGTAAACTCAAATTCAGATTACTTACACTTTACCTCGAATAATACAATATTCGGAACCCAGTTTAAAGAAATTCCGCAAAGTTCTTTACCCCTGGTCTGTGATATGTCATCAGATATATTTTCAAAAGAAATCAATGTCTCAGATTTTGACCTCATTTATGCGGGAGCCCAAAAAAACATGGGTCCTGCTGGTACCACTTTATACATTGTAAAAAATGAGGCTTTAGGTAAGTCAAGCTCGAGTTTCATGCCTACCTATTTGGATTTAAAAACACATGCTGAAAAAGATAGTATGTTCAACACGCCTCCTGTATTCCCTGTGTATGCATCCATGCTCAACCTTCGGCATTTGATCGCAAATGGAGGTGTTAAAGCCGCAGAAGAAAGAAACGAAGCCAAGGCGGCTTTGTTGTATAGTGAAATTGACAAGAATCCATTATTTAAAGGTACTGTGGCAAAAGAGGATCGGTCGAATATGAATGTAACCTTTCTAATGAACGATGAAACCCGAGTAGATGAATTCAATACATTATGGCAGAAAAACGATTTAGTAGGTCTCAAAGGGCACAGATCTGTTGGGGGTTACCGAGCTTCTATGTACAACGCACTCTCAATAGATAGTGTGCAAGTTTTAGTAGATATAATGAAACATTTTTCGAGTAAAGGATAAAAAATATAATATGAAAATTTTAGCAAACGACGGCATATCCGCAAGTGGAGTTAAAGCTCTTGAAGCAGAAGGATTTGAAGTGATTTTAGATAAAGTTCAACAAGATAATTTAGTTGATTTCATTAACAAAGAGAAAGTCACAGGTGTGCTCGTAAGAAGTGCAACCACAGTAAGACAAAATGTTATTGATTCTTGCCCTAGTCTCAAACTTATTGGAAGAGGTGGTGTTGGAATGGATAACATTGATGTAGCCTATGCAAGAGACAAAGGGTTAACTGTTATCAATACACCGGGCGCATCCTCCCAATCCGTAGCAGAGTTGGTTATGGGACATCTGTTTTCTGTATCTAGATTTCTTTATGCTTCTTATAAGAATATGGAAAATGAGGAATTTGCTAAGCTGAAAAAAAGTTATGCAAAAGGTGTTGAACTAAGAGGAAAAACGATAGGGATTATTGGTTTTGGAAGAATTGGACAAAGTTTAGCTTCATATGCCCTTGGTGCAGGGATGAAGGTTGTTGCAATTGATCAATATACAGAAACTGCGACAATTGCTTTGAATATTGGCGATAAGCAATTGGATATTCATATCACACCAACAAATGACTTATCGTCTGTTATCAGTGAACTTGATTACATCTCACTCCATGTTCCGAAGCAAGCAGATGGAAGTGCTGTAATTCAAATGAAAGAATTTGAGATGATGAAGAAAGGCGTTCGAATTGTAAATGCAGCGCGCGGAGGTGTCGTCAATGAAACTGACCTCAAAGAAGCAATCTCCAAAGGGATTGTTGCCGCAGCAGCGTTGGATGTATTTGAAAATGAGCCTAATCCAGATCCAAGCCTAACCTCTCATGTGCAAATTGCTTGTACACCTCACATTGGAGCAGCAACAGTTGAGGCACAGGACCGGATAGGAACTGAGCTGGCAGATCAAATAATAAAGGCATTGATAAATTAGTCATATTTAATTTAGTTTTATAATGAAATGTGAACTAAAACACGTTCAGATATGTCAGAAAATGATATAGAAAATTCAGGTGAAACTGAACAATCTTGCTGCAGTAGCGGAAGTTGTTGTGGTCCGCAAAATAGCACCATAAAATATGACGGTCCAAAGATTGGAAGAAACGATCCGTGCCCCTGCGGAAGCAATAAAAAATTTAAAAAATGTTGTGGTAAAAAGGTATAAAGCCATTTTATGCCACACACAAATTACATTTGCCTTTGATAATAAATTGAGATATTAAAACCTCACGATTGGTGAGCTTCGGAATGTTTACTTTAACCTCCAAGCATTCTGTTTTGCCACAAGAAATACATTGAAAATGAGGATGAACATCTGAGTGTTGGCTCCGAGTGCACGCCTTGCAACGAGCAAACCATTTGACCCCATCGAAACCCAAAAAAGAATGCAATATCCCGTCCTCTTCAAGCTTACTGAGTACTCGATAAATTGTTGTTTTATTGATGCGCTTTCCAAGTCTTTTAATGAGCTCTATCGTAGACAAGGCCGTTTCAGTATCATGAAATTCATTCAACAATATTTCGACAGATTCTGTCTTGCGTATAATTCCCATAAAACAAATCTAATCTAACCAATTTGAAAACACAAATATTGACCTTATATTTGCAACTGAGTTTTAATAACTGACGCGATCAATGAAAGTAACACTTCAAAAACCGGACTCGATTGGAGCTATTGCGAGCATGCTTTGTGTAGTTCACTGCATGATTACTCCATTCATATTTATTGCCCATTCTTGTTGCGCAGAAGGTTGTGATGCTTCCCCTGTGTGGTGGAAAAGTATAGATTTCATTTTTTTAACCATCTCTTTTTTTTCAATATATCATTCAACCAAAACAACTACGCACAGCGCTATGAAACCGATTCTTTGGTCGCTTTGGTGCTTGTTGGCTTTGCTCATTATCAGTGAAAAAATAGACGTTTTCAACGTTCCAGAGGCGGTAAACTACATAACGGCAATCACACTTGCCTTTTTCCACATTTACAACCTAAAGTATTGTCAATGTGAAGAAAAATGTTGCTCGAAAATATAGTTAGGGTAAATCTAATTTCGCAATGCTTTCAATAACATTCTTACACTTGGGTTTCTTTGCTTGAAATAATTTACAGAAATCCAAACATTTTTATGCCTATCACGTTTAAGTAGCAAATAAACGTTAATTGTAATATAAATAAATGCTGTAGTACGTTATGAATAAAAATGAAGCTGAAATAATTGGGGATAATCACATATCCTCGAACATAGAGACGCCATTGGTATCTAATGCATTTGAAAATTCGGATGAACATAAAATAGAAGTCATCCAATATCACTTTGGTAAAATAATGGAGGAGCTAGGCCTAGATCTCACTGATGACAGTCTATCTGGAAGCCCATATCGTGTTGCGAAAATGTATGTAAATGAGCTATTTTATGGTCTTAACCCCAAAAATAAACCTAAAATGTCCGTTTTTGAAAACAAATACGGATATAATAAAATGCTCGTTGAACAGAACATTAATGTTGATTCTTGTTGTGAACATCACTTTCTCCCAATAACGGGTTTTGCACACGTAGCTTACATTCCGAAGGATAAAGTCATTGGCTTATCAAAACTGAATCGAATCGTAGATTATTACGCACACCGACCGCAAGTTCAAGAAAGACTATCGGTTCAAATTCTTAAAGAGTTACAAGAAAAGCTAGAAACCAAAGATGTTATAGTTATGATTTCCGCAAAACATTTATGTGTTTCATCGCGTGGAATCAAAGATAAAAATAGCCTAACAACTACGATAGAATACGGAGGATGCTTTAAAGAAGAGCATATGAGACAAGACTTCTTTAAAATAGTCGATTCCGCGCAAAACTAAGAGCGAGTAAAAGGTCTTTAATTGTGTCCCCCTTTCTCATCATAAATTAGCGATTGGAATGGCCATCGATATGGTAATAAACCGCAGTACACCTAGCCCAAGGTAGTAGTGCAACTAGCCCTATTTACAAAACTTCCATAGAAACAATAGCGTCGCCTTCTTCTATCGCATCAATAATGTCTAAGCCATCAATAACTTTACCGAAGCAGGTATGATTTCGATCAAGATGAGCGGTATTTGTTCTGCTGTGACAAACGAAGAATTGTGAACCTCCTGTATTTCTGCCTGCATGAGCCATAGAAAGCACTCCTCGGTCATGGTATTGGTTATCTCCATCAATCTCGCAATCAATTTGATACCCAGGACCGCCTGTCCCCGGCATTCCTGATGCGCCATCTCTAGAATTAGGACAACCACCCTGAATGACAAAATTAGGTATAACACGGTGCCACTTTAAACCATCATAGTAACCATCTTTGATTAATTTTACAAAGTTATTTACTGTGTTTGGAGCATCCTCGGTGTATAATGACACCTTCATATCTCCCTTATTTGTCTTAATGATTGCTTCCATTTGTTCAATTTTTTGAGCCACAAAAATAATTGTTTTTGCTTGAAACCCTCATATTGTTGAAAACTTCGTTGATAAACCCCCAAAAACCTATCATTTTTCAAGGTTTCTAGCCGTTATCTTTGGATAACCCGTTGATATGAAGTAAATGTTTCGTACACTTATTAAAAAGAAATTATCTGATAATCAAGTTGCAAATATTTTTATAAACGCAATTTTTGATTCTGTAGACAAAGGCTTCAAGGAAATTGCATCCCTAATAAACGAGGACCCCGTATTTGTTCACTCCCCGAACATTGACGCGAAATCTAGCGGAGAATTTGGTATAATTGTAATCGTAGGAAACCTCTCCTTTCTAGAAAGTACATTTGATGCTGAACAAGCTTCGCGTGTAGAAGCCCTGATCTTTAAAAAACTGAGTGCTATTTACGATATGGAAGAGCAAGATTTTATCAAGCTCATACGAGGCTATCAAAGCTTCATCTCCCGAGTGAACCATCCTTCCAAGAATTGGATTTACGGAATGTCAAAGGCCATCTTCCATAAATACAGACTCAATGAGTATCAAGATGAATATTTTAAAAGAATGCGCTCCCCAAATCCCCTATTTTTGAAAAGAATGGATGAGGTCGTCGGAAATTACGTCTGGAACTGGGATGCATTCTTCAAGAAATATCGCTTGTAATCTAAGAGACTAAAGGTTCAACCGGGCATTTCAATCAAAGCGCGTTTAATCAAATTTTTATATGATTTCCTCGTGTTCATGAATAGGCTTCCTGAAAACAAATGTATTGTCAAAAGAATCTATTACTAAATTTTGGGTTATATCTATTTCCCCTTGAATCAGAGTCTTGGCAAGCTTATTTAAAATTTCATTTTGAATCAATCGCTTGATTGGCCTTGCACCAAAAAATGGATCATATCCCTTTTGTACGATAGTACTGACTGCCTCCTCAGTAACAACTAAATTGATCTGTTTTGAGTTTAAGGAGGTTTTAACCGCATCAAGCTGAATGGATACAATTTTACGTATGCTTTGCTCAGATAAAGGCGGAAAAAGAATCGTTTCATCTATTCGATTCAAAAATTCAGGTTTCATGTGCTGCCTAATTAAATTATCCAATTCTCGAGAGACGATATTTTTTGTCTCCGCCCGATCTAATTTGGTTGTGGTTGAGTAATTTGAATGAATAATTTCTGAACCTAAATTTGAGGTCATAACGATAAGTGTGTTCTTAAAATTCACTGTTCGGCCTTTACTATCGGTTAATCTACCATCATCTAAAACTTGGAGAAGAATATTGAAAACATCAGCATGTGCCTTTTCTATTTCATCAAGCAATATTATTGAATAAGGCTTTCTTCTCACAGCTTCAGTGAGCTGCCCCCCCTCATCATAACCGATATAGCCTGGAGGAGAACCAATCAGTCTACTAACAGCATGTTTTTCCTGAAATTCGCTCATATCAAGACGAATCATGGCATTTCTATCATTGAACAAGTGTTCCGCTAAAACCTTAGTTAATTCAGTCTTTCCGACTCCGGTTGTACCCATAAATAAAAAGGAGCCAATAGGCCTTTCGGCATCATTGAGGCCAGATCTCGAACGTCGAATAGCATCAGACAATGCACCAACCGCATCTTCCTGTCCAATAATTTTATCTGAAAGAGACTCCTCTAATTGTAAGAGTTTATCCGATTCAGATGCTAGCATTTTAGTTACGGGAATACCTGTCCATTTCGCAACGACTTGAGCGATTTCATGGTAATCAACCTCTTCTTTAATCATTTTAGCGTCGGATTGAACTTTTAGGAGTTCCTTTTTTACCTTATCGAGCTCGTTTTCTAGATTGACTAATTTGGAGTATCGAATCTCAGCAACCTGCTCATAAGCTCCATTCCTCTCCAATTGATCTGACTCTATTCGCAAATGCTCCATCTTGTCTTTTATCTCTTGAACTTCATCAATAAGATTTTTTTCCAAACTCCACCTTGAGTTTAATTCACTTTGAATAGCTGAACAGGCATTTAATTCTTCTTCGATTTTCTTTAACTTTTCCTTTGAATTTTCTTTTTTTAGCGCTTCTTTCTCAATTTGGAGCTGCATAATTTTCCGTTCGACTTCATCCAAATCTTCAGGCTTACTGTTGATTTCCATTTTCAGACTTGCCGCAGCTTCATCGATGAGGTCAATGGCTTTATCAGGTAGAAAACGGTCAGAAATGTAGCGTTGTGACAATTGAACAGCACCTGTAATGGCTGCGTCTTTAATGAGTACTTTATGGTGCCCCTCATATTTCTCTTTAATTCCTCTTAGTATCGATATTGCATCCTCCTCAGTAGGTTCATCAACTGAAACAGTTTGAAATCGTCTTACCAAGGCACGGTCTTTTTCAAAATATTTTTGATACTCCGAAAGCGTTGTTGCACCAACAGCTCTCAACTCTCCTCTTGCCAATGCTGGTTTGAGAATATTTGCAGCATCCATTGCACCATCACCACCACCAGCACCAACCAATGTATGAATTTCATCAATAAATAAAATCACCTCACCATCAGACTGAACCACCTCGTTAATCACTCCTTTAAGCCGCTCCTCAAATTCACCTTTAAATTTAGCTCCTGCAACAAGTGCACCCATATCAAGAGAAAAAACATTCTTTGACTGAAGGTTTTCAGGAACGTCACCTTTTACAATTCGCTGAGCTATGCCCTCAGCTATGGCGGTTTTACCCACACCCGGTTCACCAATCAATATAGGATTGTTTTTTGTTCGACGGCTCAATATTCTCAATACACGTCGTATCTCATCCTCTCGTCCGATGATAGGATCTACCTTCCCTAATTCTACGAGCTCGTTTAAGTTTTTTGCGTATTTCTTGAGTGCTGTATTTGTTTTTATCATACCGGTACTTTCCAATTGATCATTAGACCTAAGTTTCTTGATTTGATTTTTTATTTGACTAGCAGTTAACCCAAAGCTTTTTAGAATGCTTTGAGCCTCGCTCGATATAACGAGTAAATTATAAAATAAAGTTTCAACGGTAATATGCGTATCTCCAAATTCATTCAAACTCATTAAAGTTCTTTGAAAGTATTCATTCATCTTAGAGGATGAAGACGGCAATTCACCAGCTGATGCCTTCACACCTGCTAATGCAAAGGTCACCTTGTCCTTCAAAATATCAGTATTATCAATAAAAGGTTTGCTTAAGAATTTAATTTCGGATTGGTTTTTTTCGCACATCGCCGCAAGTAAATGCAGTGTTTTTAATTCAGCATGGTTCTGCATCAAACACAATTCATGTGCGAACTGAATTGTGGTTAATGCATTTTGTGTAAATCGTTTTTCGTTCATGCCTTTGAGACCACAAAACTTAAACCACCAGATAAAAACCCAATATAAACAGACATTTTGACGTGCTCAACAGATTTTAAATGTCATTTTGACACTTTAATAGGCGCCACTACTTTCTACACACAAATAAAAAGCTTTTTTTAACTTTAAATGAAACCTATTTTAATGGTTTGCGTTTCATTTTCCACAAGATACTTCCATGAAACTTTTAATTACTTCATTTTTCACGATGTCTATCCCATGTTTGATTCTGGGAAGTAAACCAACGAGCGCGAGAAAGGAATACATATCTAGTTTCAGCAGTATTGCGATTGCACAGATGAAAAAACACAACATACCGGCAAGTATAACACTAGCTCAAGGTATTTTAGAATCAGGATGTGGGAACTCATTCTTAGCGCGTAGTTCAAACAATCATTTCGGCATTAAATGTGGTAGCCAATGGAAAGGGAAAACATCCTATCATGATGACGACAAGGAAAATGAATGCTTTCGTGCCTATTCTCGTGTTAAAGATTCTTATTTGGACCACAGCCTATTTCTGACCTCAAACCAACGCTATGCCTTTTTATTTGAGTTGAAACAAGATGATTATAAAGCATGGGCACGTGGTTTAAAAAAAGCCGGATATGCCACCAATCCGCATTATGCAGAACGCCTTATTCAATTAATTGAAGAAGAAAAACTATACATCTTTGATCAGTTCGATGCTGATTCTAAAAAGCAAGCTAATATGATATATCTAGCAGCTGGTCAAGAATTTTCAATAAATAAAACCAAGGTCCTGCGTTCTCAAAGCGGAGATACCTTTTATAAACTCAGTCTAAAAACAGGAATTGCTTTGAGACAGCTTCATAAGTACAATAGCAGTTTGGAAAAATTAGAAAATATAAAACCAGGAACGCCAATTTTTTTGGAGTCAAAAAAAAGAAGGTCTTCAGGCAAAAAAGAAATTGTCTTGGAAACAGCGGCCACTTTAGCTGAAATATCTCAAAAAGAAGGTGTTCGTCTTAAATCATTGATGAAAATAAACCAAATTTCTACCCCTCACCAGCGCTTGGTGAAAGGAGTCAAAATATTCCTTCGCTAGACTTCGGTCAGCGGGAATTTGTTTGTTGTTTGTTTGAAAGCCCCTTCTTGGGGCTTTTTTTAGTTAA
Organism: uncultured Flavobacteriales bacterium; assembly: GCA_913051935.1. Lineage (GTDB taxonomy): Bacteria > Bacteroidota > Bacteroidia > Flavobacteriales_D > Crocinitomicaceae > UBA952. The sequence goes on along the minus strand of CAJXCU010000055.1, from coordinate 5,267 downwards.
AATAAGAAATAAAGGAAAAATCTTTTCGTATTTTCGTTCCTCATGAAATTTTTTATTCTCGCTTTCCTATTGAGCCTGCAAACCCATGGCTTTTCACATGAAACCTATTTTTCATTTGCGGAGATGGAATATGATGATGAATGCAGTTGCCTAGAAGTTACGCTTACACTATCGGCTCATGATTTAGAGTCATATGCAGACAAGCAAAATATACTCCACTCTACTCTAGAAAAAGACCTCGAAAACGAAAGGAATGAACTAGGTCTTATCCAAGAAATTATTTTAGACGGATTCAGATTAAAACAGAACCGTCAGGACATCAAACTCTTTTACGAGGGATATGAATTATCAGAAGACGGTACTTGTTCATTCTACTTGCGTTCAGATAAAATAGTTCTTACAGAGTGTACATTATTTTACGGTCTATTTATGGATATCTACCCAGAGCAGCAAAATAAACTGAACTATAAAAAAGAAAAAGACCAAATAGTCTATAACTATTTTGTCTTCAAACGAGAAAATATAATCGAATTATGAAATACTTAAACCAGATCCTAGCATTCATCTTGATTTCTTCAAGTCCCCTTGCATTATTAGGACAGAAGAAATTTGCACAAATAGAAAATCTTATTCCTACACCCAACGAATATCGTAACGCTGCGGGTGCACCTGGACACAGCTACTATCAACAACAAGCCGATTATAAAATGTTATTAACCCTTGAGGATGACACACAAATCTTAAGAGGCACTGAAACCATAACCTATACAAATAATTCACCCGATGCGCTAGAATACTTATGGTTACAACTTGATCAAAACCTATTCGCAAAAACTTCAGACACAAAACTAATTAGCGTAGAAAGAATGGAAGATTTTCGTTCTCTGGAACAAATTGAACGAAAACTATTTGATTATGACGGAGGTTTCAAAATTGAAGAGGTGAAGGCTACAAATGGAGAGGACCTTTGCTACGCCATCAATAAAACAATGCTAAGAATCGACCTCAAACAGCCCTTGAAAACAAATGGGAGCATTTCCTTTAGCATCAAGTGGTGGTACAATATAAATGACCGAATGGCCGTAGGTGGACGTTCAGGATATGAGTATTTTGAGGATGAAGACAATTACATCTACACTATAGCTCAGTTCTTCCCACGAATGTGCGTCTACGATGATGTTTCAGGGTGGCAAAACAAGCAGTTTTTGGGTAGAGGAGAATTCACACTTCCATTCGGGAACTATGACGTCTCGTTAACCGTACCAGGTGACCATATCGTCTCGGCAACAGGAATCCTTCAAAACGAAAGTACCGTTCTCTCTGACACACAGAGAAAGAGACTACAAAAGGCAAGAAAAGCGGATGCACCAGTATTTATTGTAAATCAAGAGGAAGCTGAACAAACAGAAAAAAATAAAGTCAAATCTCTCAAAACATGGCGTTTCAAAGCAAAAAACGTCCGAGATTTTGCTTTTGCCAGTTCAAGAAAATTCATCTGGGATGCCCAAAATACAACCGTAAATGATAGGGATGTACTTTGTATGTCTTTCTATCCGAAAGAGGGTAATCCCCTTTGGGAAAGATATTCCACAAAGCTTGTGGCGCATACGGTCAATACCTACAGCAAATTTACAGTGGACTACCCCTATCCTGTGGCTATATCTATACATTCAAAGTCAATCGGCATGGAATATCCTATGATTTGCTTTAACGGTGGTCGACCTGAGGCCGACGGAACCTACAGTGAAAGAACAAAGTATGGAATGTGGGGTGTAATTATTCATGAGGTTGGCCACAACTTCTTTCCAATGATCATTAACTCTGACGAGAGACAATGGACTTGGATGGATGAAGGTCTTAATACCTTTGTTCAGTACCTAACAGAACAGGAATGGGAAAGAGGTTATCCTTCAAGGAGAGGTCCAGCATATAAAATTGCAGATTATATGAGAGGGGATAAATCAAATATCTCCCCCATTATGACCAATTCGGAATCTATAAGACAATTTGGAAACAATGCCTATGGAAAACCGGCAACAGCTTTAAATATATTGAGAGAAACCATCATGGGACGAGCGCTTTTTGACCATGCTTTCAAAACCTATTGCGAACGCTGGAAGTTCAAGCACCCTACTCCTGCTGACTTCTTCAGAACAATGGAGGACGCCTCGGCTGTTGACTTAGACTGGTTTTGGAGAGGCTGGTTCTTTAGCACAGACCATGTAGATATTGCACTATCAGACGTGAAACTTTTCCAGCTAAATACACAAGATCCAACCATTGAGAAAGCTTTTTCAAAAAACCAAAATAGCAATCGAGACATTCACATCGGAGAAACAAGAAATCAAGAGCAAATTAAAGAAACGATAAACGAAAAGGATCAAAACATTGATGACTTTTATGGGACGCGAGATATTTATAAAGTTGATGCCCTTGACTTGAAAGAATATGAAGGATTGAAAAGAAGATTAGATAAAGGGAAATTGGACCTATTGAATGCAGGCTATTTTTTCTATGAGCTGACCTTTAAAAATTTAGGTGGTTTGGTAATGCCGTTAATTATAGAAGTTACCTACACGGACAACACGTCTGAGGTGATTAGAATACCTGCTGAGATTTGGAGGAGAAAAGAGCATATAGTTTCGAAGGTTTTCGTTCTTGAGAAAGAAGTATCAAGCTTTCAGCTTGATCCATTTCTTGAGACGGCAGATACCGATCTACAAAACAATATGTGGCCTAAAAGAGCCCTTCCCTCTCGATATGATCTTTTCCAGCAGCGAAAAATGAGAATGCAACAACGGGAAAACCCAATGCAGAGACAAAAAAGAGTGGACGAACTTCAGGAATAATCCTCTCTTTTTAGTTCTGGTATTCATGAAAAACAAGCGTCCACAAAAACATTTTGAGCAGCACCCGGGATTAATTGTTGGTGTTGGATTTCAAAAAACGGGAACGTCAAGTCTACGGGAGGCATTAAAAGCTTTGGATTTTCGTGTCAAGGATACTACAACAAGAGCGCTAATTCCAATATTAAAAAAAGACTATACCCGAATTCTTAGAATGCTTAGGAACTATGACGCAGTCGAGGATACTCCTTGGTACATGATTTATAAGGAGCTGGACAAATTAATTCCTAATTCAAAGTTCATTCTTACCATTAGGGACGAGGAGAGCTGGTATTCTAGTGTTAAAAGACATATCGGTGATTTGAGATCAGCGAATCACGAGTGGATCTATGGTCGAGGAAAGGGGCTACCCAAAGATGATATGAAAAATACCATTGATGTATACAGCAGGCACAATAAAGAGGTCATTAAATATTTTGAAAGTAGACCCAACGATTTATTGGTACTAGACTTTACTAAAGGAGATGGTTGGGAAAAAATATGCCCATTTCTAAACAAACAAATTCCAAAAACTCCTTTCCCCCACTACAATCAAACATCTAAAAACAAAAGGAAAAATGAAATGAGTAGATTCAGGTTTTGGCGCAAACAAATCAAAAACCACATTAGAATCTGGTATATTGATATATTGGGGCTGTGGGACCATTAAAATTTATTCAAAATAATCTGCCTCTCAACTCTTGAGTAATTCATTTATTTTTAGTCCCAATTAAAAAAATACAATAACATGAATCCTTTTCATCTCGCTATTCCCGTAAAAGACCTAATTGTTACACTTACTTTCTATAAAGAAGTATTAGAATGTAAAGAAGGAAGAAGCGCCGAAAAATGGGTGGACTTTAATTTTTTTGGACACCAGCTAGTGTTGCATGAAAAATCGGATATAGCTGTTAAAGACGGAAAAGGCTCAAATCAAGTCGATGGTCATGATGTACCTATACCACATTTTGGCGTGGTTTTAGACTGGGACGATTGGATAAAGCTTTCTGAGCGCCTACAAGCTCAAAAGATTGAATTCATCATAGACCCCTATATCCGTTTCGAAGGAGAGGTTGGTGAACAAGCAACAATGTTTTTTTTAGATCCCGAAGGAAATGCATTGGAATTTAAAGCGTTTAAGGATATTGGCCAACTCTTTGAGAAATAAAGCTAGCTCAGCGTAAAGAACCCTTTACTTTTTTCGGAAGAAAATTTTCACAGGTACACCTTGAAAGTCAAACTTCTCGCGTAGTCTATTTTCGAAAAATCTTTTGTAGCCGTCTGTAATATATTGTGGCAAGTTACAGAACACAGCAAATGATGGTGCATGGGTTGGAAGCTGCTGAATAAATTTAATCTTTATGTATTTACCCTTCATTGCAGGAGGAGGTGTTGCATGCACAATATCTAACATAATGTCATTTAGCTTTGAAGTAGGAATCTTTTGAATCCTATTTTCATAAACTGTCATGGCCTTCTCAATTGATTTATGAATACGCTGTTTGGTTAATGTAGAGGTAAAAATAATTGGCACATCGTTAAAAGGCGCAAGCTGTTCTCTCAATTTATCCTCATACTTTTTTACGGTATTATGATCTTTATCTAGGAGGTCCCATTTGTTGACTAGAACAACAACACCCTTTGAATTCTTTTCAATCATGTAAAAGATACTCAGGTCTTGCTTTTGTATTCCCTCAGTTGCATCCACCATAAACAAACATACGTCTGAATTTTCTATGGTACGTACAGAACGTAGAACCGAATAATACTCAATATCCTCAGTCACCTTTGCTTTCTTTCTGATTCCAGCCGTATCAATCAAAAGAAAATCAAAACCAAAAGCATTGTACCTCGTGTGAATCGCATCTCTTGTTGTACCCGATATATCGGTTACAATGTTTCTATCTTTTCCCGTAAATGCATTGATTAAAGAAGATTTACCAACGTTTGGCTTCCCTACTATGGCAATGCGCGGCAAACCTGTTTCTTCAAGAATTGAATCGTCCTTACTGTCAAAATAAGAAACCACCTCATCAAGAATTTCACCCGTTCCAGAACCATTTGTTGCAGATAGGTCATAAACTTCTCCGAGACCAAAGGAATAAAACTCTGATGACAAACCAACACGAGCCGTGTTATCCACTTTATTCGCCACAACGATGATGTCCTTATTGCTTTTACGAAGAATCCCTGCAACAACCTGATCCATTTCAATAATACCCGTAGTTGCATCTACCATAAAAAGTATTACTGAAGCTTCATCAATAGCAATTTCTACTTGCTTTCGGATTTCGGATTCGAACACGTCTTCTTTGGTTTTTGCATATCCTCCTGTGTCAATTACAGAAAAGCTACAACCATTCCATTCGCCTTGACCATAAA
>CAJXCU010000054.1 GCA_913051935.1 uncultured Flavobacteriales bacterium | reverse complement strand
TAAAGCCATTGAAATTTGTTAAAATAGTTGCTTCAGAAATTAATAAGTCTGGTTCGGTAATGTTAAAAGTATCGATGGCAACACATGAATATTCATCCTCTACATTAAGGATATATTGACCAGGTGCTAGATTTGAGATACTATCAGTAATCGCTAAATTAGACCAAAAATAAAAAATCGGCTCCGCCCCCACTACATCTGTGGAGATGTACCCATCGTCATTCCCAAAACAAAGGACATTTTGAAGTGCAGAAAGAGAGATAACAGGATTAGAATGAATAGTAACTGTTTCAAAAGTATCAATCAAACAATCCAAACCATCAAAGGTAATTTGCACATTATAAATACCTGAATCTGCTAAGCCAATCTCAGGAATGGATACTGCTGGACCTGACCCAGAAAATCCATTTGGGCCTGACCAAGTATAATTCGCCAATGCTGAAAATGTTGCTTGTAAATCAAGTGACTCTGTTTCACAAACAGGATTATTATAGTCTATTGTAGGAGGAGGACAGCCTGAAACATTTATGGATAAGGTATTACTTGCCGTTAGTGGACAACCATTGGCATCTAATAAATCAGAAGCACCATCATTACCATATTCATTGCCAGAAATTTCACCAGTACCAAAAATATAAGTGACATGCTCCAGGGTAGAATCGCACTGAAACATCAAACAATCGTTAACCACAGTAACCCGAAACCTTACTACGGTGCTGTCTGATCCTTCAGGCGAGGCAATCATCTCACCTCCCATAGTTGCATCTGCTCCCGTTCCTACTCTTATCTTGATAGAATTCGTAACTGCGTCATATTCCGCTTGATCGTCGCCACTTACATCGGTTTTGGAACCAGTATTAGGCCCAAAGTCAATAGAAATAGAATTAGGCACATATTGTGTTCGAGGATCTAAAGTATCAACTATAAAGGTATTTAGAGATAAATCAGAACCTATATTCTTTCCAACAAGCGTATATTCTAATTCATCTCCAGGCTCAACAATTCCGCCATTCAGATCGTCTATATACACTGATGCCCTCAAATCAGGCTCATAAATGTCTATTGCCGATGTTAAGACACGACATAAAATATTTTCACCAGAGGTAGCAACACGAACAGTGGCTGAATTGGTATTGTTACCGATATAATTAAAACTCGAATTGTCAGGAATAAAAATAGCCGCATCATATCCTAAATTATTGTTGTATCCAGGATTTCTAAAGGGCGTCACCACTGCATCATATGATATCGTACTATTGAAACAATTGTCGACAGGATGCAAGGCGTCAGAGATCGATACAAAGGAACCCGCACCATTAAAAGAAAGGCCATCTCCAGTTGAACTTCGGTCACCTTCATGAGCGATAACTCCTAATTCAAATGATACAGGACCTGCAAGGGGAGTATTAAATCCTGAGATTGGTATATCAAGTGTTGTACCGAATCCTATTGCACCATAACCATCAAAAACAGTTAGGTTTCTCATGGATTCATAAATATTCTTGTAAACCACAACGATAGACCAACCACCAAAGACATTTGTAGCATTAGAACGCGCAAGAACATTTGCAACCGTAAATCTTGCTTTGATACCCGCATTTTGAACGATACTCGTAATATCTTTAAAACAATTATAACTTGGATGACTAATACCGGATATATCGATGGTTTCTTCGGCAATTATATCCTGGTATGGTTCAGAATTGACACTGAGCTTGACTTTGTCTCGGTTTGCATAACCCTGCGTTCCAGTGCTAATTTCGCCACTCCAATACAGGCCAGCCCAAAGAATCTCACTACAATTTTCTAAATCTAAACTGTCACTAGTGGACATGAAGGTGGAAAAATCACTATCAATGTCAACAAATTGCATATTTTGATTGTCATTAGCTCCGTTTCCAAAAGGCGGCATCTGTGACTGAAGACTTGAGCAATTACCACTACTGCAGGATATAGCAACGTTTGAAAGAAAACGAATACCACCCTTTTGTGCATTCTGATAACGAATTTCAAAAGGCTCAAACAGCTGACTGAAAGCGGAATCAGAAAGGCCTGCAAAAAAAAGCATGAGCACAATCAAGGTTCTTTTAGAACAAAAAAGAAAGTTAAAATTGTTAATCAGTAACACAGTTTACATTGTAAGAATGACACTTACCTTCTTAACGACTATTTCGCAAAGAAGTTGCTAAAATAGTAAAACGTTTTCCAATAAAGAAGAAGGGACGTTTTAACCATGAAATGGCATTGAATTAGGAGCATCCTTCATTAGAACTTACCTAAGACTTTGAAAACCCACCTTTGGCGATAGCTACAGATTCTTTTCCAATTCCTACAATAGACATCATATTTAGAGGGAATTCTAGAAGCACATGGGTGAAGCTCAAAAAGAAAAGAAAGGTCAAGCCGAGGCCGTAGTCAATAAGGTATATGATACATGCGGCAATCCAAATGGCAATGACAGCTATGAATCGAACCTTAGGCACCTTATGCCATTGTATCACCTCGGTTTTACTAAACCAATTGAGATAGTGATAAAGGTAGGCAAACGCAATAAACCTCATTAGAAGAATACCGGGGGTTGAATAAAAAATTACCGACAAGGATTTTTCGGGGTCAACATAAGGCCGATCGAATATATCAGTATAACCTGCTACTGTCGGCATATCTACCAAATTAAACTCCCTAAGTATTTGAAAGTTTAAATTGTAAAAACCTTTTCCATCTGCGAAATAAGATTCCTTTCCATAGTCAGAAATTTGAAAAAACGTTGTATTTGGTAATACATAAATCAAAATAAAAGGAACCAATACAAAACAAAGCACAGACAGGAGTCCCGTTTTTGAGCGTGATTTAAGGGCGCCAAAAAGCATGAACAAACCTGTAAATAAATACACATGAAACAAGGTGGGCAACAGTGAAGTTAGCGCAAAAGTGGTGTAATTCGGTTTGAACACCTCCTCTCCCATGGCATTTACATAATTAGGCGCGAACCAACCATCGATAAAACCAAAAAGAATCACAATTAAAACCGCTTTTATGAATATATTTTTTACCAAAACGAACAACAGAGAACTGATAAAAGCTAGTAAAATTAATTTATCTCCGAGGTTCAATTCGAAGAACATTTCCGTGAAACTTGAATGAAATTTGTAGGTATGCGCAATGTCACTATAGCCCAAGAGGCAACCCACGCCTAGAAGGATGATAAAATCATATTTACCGGTAGAAAAATACTTTCGATCATGTAGCCAACTAATCTCAGTGAGGTAATGCAGCGGGCCAAGAAAGGCATAGGCAAACAAAAAAACCTCAAAAGGCATCACAAATGCTGCAATCATGCTTATGAACATGAGTCCAATATTTAGATAATTAATTTGATCTTGCCGTTGAGCGCTTAGCATGGAATAAATTTAGACAAAAACCTCAAATTTGTCTAAAACAATGTCATTTGATCGTTTTCATCGGATTCATTTGATTTATCTGATGATTCATCGTTGCTTAAATCCCATTCAATCGTATTAGAAGGACTTTCTTCATCAGCTCTATTGATAACATCTCGCTTGGAAGCCTTTTTGGCTTTGGTTTTATTTTTCGCAACAACTTTAGGCGTACTTTCCTTCTGAACAGCTTCCTTTTTAGATTTTTTAAGCTCAGTCACCTGCGGTGCTGGCGCGTCGTCATTTTCTTCTTTTTTATTTTGTTTTTTTTCAGACTTTCCAGGGGTTGATGGCTCCCTTTCAGCTTTTGAATGCTCTATTTCGTTTGACGATTGTTCTTGCAGCACTTCTGTGTCAATAGGCCATGGCTCCTTCCCTTCCCCAATTGGATGATTTAGCAAAACTTCTTTTACTTTTAATTTTGTCAGCTGATTGCCTTGAGCTTTCATGCCTTTAACATCAATAAAAGAACTGAGGTCAAGAATAGTATCCGGAAGATTTTTTGTTGCTTTTAGATGTTTATTGTAAACAATTTTGACCTCTGGTTTGAAGGCTGTAGAAACTACATCCAAGGAGGATCCTTCGCTATCACTTATAAATACAACTCTTTTGTTACTCGTTGATTCACACTCAAATCTTTTAACATAATGAAGCTCTTTCTTTCCATCATAGTATACCGCTGAAATAGCGCGATTAGGTACCCATTTCTCAAGATGAATCATATCCTCCTCAAAACGCGTTGAAAGATCAAAATTACTTAAGCGATAAGATCCATTTGAATAGAGTGATAGTAATTTATCCTCACCTTTAAAATCTCCGAGAAACTGCCCCCTACCTTCATCATTGAGTCGACCAACAACATCATCAAACCAAATTTTTCTTGCAGCAAGTGTTGAACCACCGGTCTCCTTAAAAATTACTTTCTGAACCAACTCCTTTGTAACTCTGTTACCAACGGATTTTCTGCCCTTGATGAGTAGGTCTCCGAGATCCACATCAAATTTCAATCGCTTTAAATGAGGTCGTGGCCTTAAGGCGACAGTAACAACCTCTCTTTCGCCATTCGGATTTGCGGAAAAATAGAGCACTTTTGAATTTTTACTACCCTTGGTTAAATCATATTCTGTATCGCGAGTAATGCTATTCACATAAAAGCGTTTCATCATTGTTGGGCCCGAAGTCCCATCTCTGTAGATTACATGGTAAATCGTTCGCTTGTCGCCGCGCTTCCATACATTTGCATAAACCAAATCTTTACCGACAAACTTCTTATCCGTAATCTTAGTAATCAACATTTTACCTGTCTTGAAAAAGCAGATAATGTCATCAATTTCTGAACAGTCATTTACCGCCTGAACTTTTCGAAGACTATAGCCGATAAATCCTTCATCGTAGTCTACAAAAAGTTTCTTATTTGCAATAATGACCTTAGATGCGCTGATATTTTCAAATGTTTTTATTTCTGTTTTCCGTTCTTTTCCGTGGCCAAAGTTTTTCTTGAGATTTCTAAAATATTCAATCGCATACTCAACGATATTTGCCAGATTTTCCTTAACAGCTTTGATTTGATCCTCAATCTTTAGCAAATTATCATCCGCTTTACTACTATCAAAACGGGTAATTCGAATCATCGGAATTTGCGTAAGCTTATGGAGGTCTTCATCTGTAATTTTTCTAATCAGTTGTTTTTTGAATGGTTTAAAACATTTGTAGAGATAATCATACAGACTGTCTTTGTCAGAATAATTTTTAAAGTCAATATACATCTCCTTTTGAATGAATATTTTCTCTAACGTCGCAAAATGCCATTGTGCCTCTAATTCAGCTAGCTTTATCTCTAATTCTCGCTTTAAAAGAAAAACAGTTTGATCTGTATTTGCCCTAAGTATCTCAGAAACACCAAGAAAAACAGGTCTTTCTCCATCTATAATTGACGAATTCGGAGATATGGAAACCTCACAATCCGTAAAAGCATACAATGCATCAATGGTTTTATCAGGAGAGACACCGGAAGAAAGATGGATGATGATTTCTGCATCTGCTGAAGTATTGTCCTCAATCTTCTTGATTTTAATCTTTCCTTTATCATTCGCTTTAAGTATGGAGTCAATAAGAGAGCTTGTGGAGGTTCCAAATGGAATCTCATGTATGATTAATGTTTTTGTATCTTTCTTCTTAATCTTACCACGCACGCGGACCCTACCTCCTCGTTTTCCATCATTGTAGTTAGAAAAATCTGCCATACCTCCATTTGGGAAGTCCGGGAAAAATGAAACTTTCTTTCCCTTAAGGTGGTTGATCGAATTGTCAATTAACTCGATAAAATTGTGTGGTAAAAATTTACAAGCCATTCCTACAGCAATCCCCTCAGCTCCTTGCGCCAAAAGTAGCGGGAATTTCATTGGAAGATTGTTGGGCTCTTTATTTCTTCCATCATAGCTCAACAACCAATTCGTAGTCTTGGCATTAAAAGCAACGTGCAAGGCAAATTTAGATAATCTTGCCTCGATGTATCTCGGTGCGGCTGCGCCGTCGCCCGTAAGGGTGTTCCCCCAATTACCTTGACAATCAATGAGAAGGTCTTTCTGCCCAAGCTGAACCAATGCATCACCAATGGAGGCATCCCCATGGGGATGATACTTCATTGTATTACCAATAATATTGGCAACCTTATTGTATCGACCATCCTCGATTTCTTTCATGGAGTGTAAAATTCTTCTCTGCACCGGCTTCAAACCGTCTGCCAACCCGGGTACTGCACGTTCCAAAATCACGTAACTCGCATAATCCAAGAACCAACTTTCATAAAGACCACTTACTGGAATAATGCGCTCGTCTACCTCATTATTCTCAAAAGGATTGTGCTCCTCTTGGTTCTGTTCGTTCTGCTCGTTTTCTAAGTGCTCTTCTGACATAAAAAGTTAGGCTATTTCTTTACGGGATTCAACTTCTGAGACATTTTCTGATTCAGCTGCAGATCCATCTTCCGATTCATCTTTTTCTACTCGAAGGTTTTCAATAATAAACTCTTGTCTTTGCGGCGTATTCTTACCCATGAAGTAAGACAATATAGAATCAATCGATGCATTTTGGGAGAGTAAAACTGGCTCTAAACGCATCTCCTCGCCAATGAAATGAGTAAATTCATCTGGAGATATCTCTCCCAAACCTTTAAAGCGCGTAATCTCAGCATTCTTACCTATTTCGAGTAAAGCACTTTTTCGCTCTTCCTCAGAATAACAATAAAGGGTCTTCTTTTTATTTCGAACTCGGAATAGCGGAGTTTGCAATACGTAGACGTGATTCTTTTTCACCAAATCAGGAAAGAATTGGAGGAAAAAAGTCAGCAGCAGCATTCGAATATGCATGCCATCTACATCAGCGTCTGTGGCAATAACGACCTTATTGTAACGTAAATCCTCAAGATCCTCTTCAATATTTAAGGCAGCTTGAATGAGGTTAAACTCTTCATTCTCATAAACCACTTTCTTTGTCAGTCCATAACAGTTTAAAGGCTTTCCTTTTAACGAGAATACAGCCTGGGTTGCAACATCCCGAGACTTTGTTATTGATCCACTTGCAGAGTCTCCCTCGGTGATAAATAAAGTTGTTTCTTCTCTTCGCTCATGCTTTAGGTCGTTGAGATGAATTCGACAATCCCGAAGCTTCTTATTGTGTAGGTTTGCTTTTTTTGAGCGTTCACGTGCTATTTTTCTAATGCCAGCAAGCTCTTTTCTTTCCTTTTCAGACTGCTTAATTTTTGTTTCAATGGTCTGGGCAATCTCTGGGTTTTTGTGAAGAAAGTTATCAAGCTTATCCTTTAAAAAATCATTGATAAAAGCACGCATTGACTTCCCTCCTGGTTCTACTTCTTGAGAACCAAGCTTGGTCTTTGTTTGCGACTCAAAAACCGGCTCCATTACTTTCACTGAAACAGCAGCAACAATGGACTGTCGAATATCCGAGGCCTCATAGTTTTTACTGTAAAAATCCTTAATGACCTTCGCTACTGATTCACGAAAAGCACTTTGATGAGTACCCCCTTGTGTGGTATGTTGACCATTCACAAATGAATAATAATCCTCACCGTAAGTTTTTCCATGGGTAAATGCAACCTCTATATCTGCTCCCTCTAAATGAATTATGGGATAAAGCGGATCGCCATCCATATTATTTTCAAGTAGGTCCTTTAATCCATTCTTGGATTGAAATTTATTACCGTTGAAATAAATTGATAACCCTCTATTCAGGTAGCAGTAATTCCAGAGCATCTTATCCACATAATGCGTCTTGAATGCAAACTTTTTAAAAATTTGATCGTCAGGAGTAAACTCTACATAGGTTCCATTCTGCTCATCTGTCTTTTCAAGTGAAAAATCTTTGATCAACTCGCCTCTGCTAAAGGATGCCTTTTTTAATTCACCATCTCGCACAGCATAAACAGAAAAATGAGAGGACAAGGCATTGACTGCTTTAGTACCGACACCATTTAGCCCAACTGATTTCTTAAAAGCCTTGGAGTCGTACTTTCCTCCGGTGTTCATTTTCGAGACAACATCAACAACCTTACCTAGGGGAATACCACGGCCATAATCTCTAACAGTAACCAATCCATCTTTTATGTGTAGATCAATTTTTTTACCATTCCCCATGACAAACTCATCAATACAATTGTCCACAACCTCTTTCACCAAGAGATAAATTCCATCATCTGAGGATGCTCCTGTACCGAGCTTCCCAATATACATTCCAGGCCGTAACCGAATGTGCTCCTTCCAGTCTAATGAGCGAATGTTGTCTTCCGTATATTGATTTTCAGGCATAGTCTAGCAATTGCATAGTGGTATATAACAAATATAATTGGTAAACACCTTGAAAATACAAGGGAATCAATTGAATTATGAACGATGTGTAGTTGAAAATGAGAAATAACTATTTTTCAATAGATTTTCTACAAGATTCATTGAGTGCGATAATTAACTTTCTAGCTATTGCATTTGAAAATGTTTTTGTCCGGTAGCCTCCAATCCAATTTACGCCTTTTATTGCATTGGTGATGAAAACCTCATCTGCGGCTAATAGATTCTGAGGCAATATACTGCACTCATACACCTTGATCCCTGTCGCTAAAGCAAGGTTAATAATCTGCATCCGCATTGTTCCGGCAAGACACCCCTCTTCAAGACCTGGAGTGTATAATACCCCATTACTGACAACAAAGACGTTACTCGAAGACGTTTCCAAAATATTCCCCTTGTCATTACTCAAAAAAAGATCATCTAAGCCTTTTTCTTTTGCAGCAATCGCAGCCATTACATAATGTAGACAAGATTTGGTTTTAAAATTAGATAGAAAGTTTTTTTGTAGTTTAATATCTTGGTAAATGTCAACTTCTAAACCCTTTGCATTTAACTCAAAAAAATTAGACCCGTATGCATCAACTTCAATATAAAAATTAGCCTCATTAGAGGTAGGTAAATATGTCCCCCCGATTGAACGATCAATAGAGAGGCGACATTTTCCTCCTTTTTCGATTCTTGACTTTGAAATAAGTTCCTCTATCCGCTCTTGAAAGAATTCTGCATTGTAATAACTTGGAACCCTGATTCTAAGAATCTTTGCACCTTCAACTATGCGAGCAATATGATTCTCCACATTTATTGGCCTACCACTGACTATTCGAATGCTTTCGAAAACACCGTCACCGTATAGATGCGCGCGATTTCCCGCATCAATTGTCGGAGCTGAGTTTGGTAAGATATTACCATTATTATTGATATATAAAACACCCATATTAAAATAAAAGCGCTAAAAATTCAATCCCTTTATTGCTATCAACCAATAATACAAATAAAATTCCAAATAACGCCCCGCCGATATGAGCATCGTGCGCAATTCCTGAACCACCTCTTTTCAAAGAATAATATTCAAAAACGAGGTATAACGGAGCCAAAATATAAGCCTTGATAGGAATCGGAATAAACATAAGGTAAAGCTCAAGTTGAGGATTCCATAGCATTGCAGCAAATATAACCGCAGAGACCGCACCCGAAGCCCCCAGAGAACGGTAAGCTGGATTTTCGGAGTTGCGAAAATAAGGCCATAACGTTGCCGCTATTGCACCTCCAAAGTACAATATAAGAAGGTAGTAATTTGATAAGTTGCCGAATTCATAATTCCATTGATTCTCAAGAAAACCTCCGAGGAAATACAGTGAAATCATATTGAACGAAAGATGCGTCCAATCAGCATGAATAAAAAGGTGAGAAAAAATCCGAAAATATTCCTTGTTGTATTTCACTCGATATGGAATAAAAAAACTTTTCTCTATAAAATCTGAATTTGAAAATCCTTGATATGAAATCAAAACAGTCAAAATGACGATAATAAGGATTAGACTGAGCATTTCTTAATTTATTGCTCTAAAGATAAAGAATAATGATTGATGAATTAAACAAAATAGAACACTCAGCAAAAGTGTTTACTTTTGTAAATAAAAAGCAATGATTGTATCCCCATCAATTCTTTCATGTGATTTCGGAAATATTGAAAGAGACACGAAAATGCTTCATATATCTGAAGCTGACTGGCTTCATATAGATGTCATGGACGGTGTATTCGTACCCAATATATCCTTCGGCTTTCCAGTCCTTAAAAATGTTGATCAGCACACGGACAAGATTCTAGACGTGCATTTAATGATTGTGAATCCAGATAAGTACATAAAGGAGTTTGTTGATTCGGGAGCTGATATTATCACCGTGCATTATGAGGCATGTTCTCACCTTCATAGAACTATCCAGCTTATTAAAAGCTTTGGCGCAAAAGCCGGAGTTGCACTAAATCCGCATACACCCGTTTCCGCCTTAGAAGAGGTAATACAGGATATAGACCTAGTTTTAATCATGTCAGTTAACCCAGGATTTGGTGGTCAAAAATTTATTCCTGCAACAGTGTCTAAAGTGAAAAGAGTAAAAGATTTGATCAAGCAAAAAAATGCATCAACCATTATAGAAGTTGATGGCGGAGTCAACCTTGAAACGGGAGCTCAGGTGAGCCAAGCAGGAGCCGATGCAGTTGTTGCTGGGAGCTACGTCTTTAAATCAGAGGACCCCTCGGCAACAATTTCAAATTTGAAAAAACTCTAAGCGTAACTCTTTGAGCTTTTAAACGTTTTAAAACACCATGCCTCACAGATTTAAAATATTGCTCTTTTTTCTATTAAACTGTGCTTTTATATTCGCTCAATCCCTTCTTGAAAATCAAGAGTTAGAATTAAACGCAACATTATTATCCTTCCGAAAGGCAGTTACTCGCGAGGAAATGAATACTGAAAATCAGAATTTCAAAAAACAGATGTACGAATTTCTTCAACAAGAAGGTACATTTAATTATAAATTTAAATATTTAGAATCTGTTGCAATTTTAGATAGCCCAGACGGAAAAATACGCATTGTCAACTGGAATATTGAATACCCAGATATGTCCTATACATACAATGGATTCATCATGGTAAAAGAAAATAAAAACATCAGAATATTTGCCCTAAATGATACCTATGATGCGTACGCTAAAAAGCCAAAAGGAACCATAGATTGTTCTGATTGGTACGGGGCGCTCTATTATAAAATTATCCCATTTGAAAATGGTAATAAAACTGAATACCTTCTATTGGGTTGGGACGGAGGTACGACTGGAAGTAACTTCAAAATTTTAGATGTTTTGGTCGTAGGCAAAAAAAGTGTTCGTTTTGGAAGCCCAATATTCGTCTCAAACAACATACTTCAAAAAAGAATCGTGTATGAATACGCCAATGAGGCAACAATGACCATGAGATTTGAAGATAAATATGGAAGAGTTGTAATGGACCACCTTTCCCCTGAAGCTCCTGCGCTTGAAGGAATATATTCATACTATGTTCCAGACCTTTCCTATGACTCATATGTTTATAACGGAGCATATTGGGTACTCAAAGAAGATGTAATTGCAGTGAATGATCCTGATTTTGAAACGAAAAGTTTTATTCAAATGAACCCCCGAACAGGAAAACTTGAAAGAAAAAGACTAAAAAAAGACTGGATTAACCCAACGAATATCAAACAAAATGACGGGGAAATAAAACATGTAGCCAGAACTCCTGAACTTGAGACAGAATCAACAAATAAACCCATAGAATATGATAAAAAAGCGCAACGAAAACTAAGAAGAGCTTACAAAAAAGATCCTTCGGGATTATCAATAACCACCGGTAAATACAAAAGAAAAAAAAACCGAAACAAAATACCATAATGCAACTAGGGCTTATAAATAAATTAAAAATTGACCGCTTTACTCCTCCGGGAGCATTTCTGGAAGACGAGCAGGGAAATGAAGTCTTATTGCCTCAGAAATATCTTTTAGATGACTATGAAATAGGTCAAAAAATTGATGTCTTTGTTTTTAAAGACTCACAACAAAGAATTGTCTGTACAACAGAGCAACCACACCTTCTTCTTGGGGATTTTAAATATCTAAGGGTTACGCAAGTAAAGCCTATTGGCGCATTTGTCGATTGGGGTTTAGACAAAAATTTATTAATTCCTTTTAGTGAACAAATATGTAAATTAGAAGAAGAAAAATATTATCTATTTGTTTTGCGGTATGACTATAAAACAGACCGTCTTTTTGGAAGTATGCGCGTGAGAAAGTCACTTGATATATGCCGCGAAGAACTACAGGGTAAAGAGGTCGACTTATTGATCTGTGAACAAAACGACCTCGGCGTAAATGTAATTGTAAACAATAGATATGATGGAATGATTTTCGATTCAAATGTCATTGCAAATATTGAGTCTGGAGAAGAACGAAAAGGTTATGTTGAAAAAGTACGAAATGACGGAAAGCTCGATATTCGTCTTGAGCCAATTACTTTTGAAAAATACGACCTTGCAGAAAAAAAAATCCTCGATCTTCTCGGGAAAAATAGACAACTTATGCTCAGTGACAAATCCCCTTCAGACCAAATAAATAGGGAGCTTGGAATGAGCAAAAGAACATTCAAACAAGCGATCGGTAAGCTCTATAAGCATCGAAGAATCATAATCAATAAGGATTCCATTGAGCTTGTGACCAAAAAATAAAATTTACCGAGGATGATAGTGGCGCGTTGCATTTTTCTCAACGAGCACTCTGTTTAAGGTCATCATTTTTCTTTCTTGACGCGCATACATTTCCATCTGATCAGTATAGTGGGGCCCATTTGCATTTCGCGAGTTTCCATAGGGCAAGACTGTCTCAATCTCAACGCCTTTATTTGAGTATTGTAAAATCATAATATACGATTCTCCATGCATTGGTTTTGCAGTTCCCTTTTCAAAAGGTGTGCTTGTCATAGCAGCAATCATATCTGTCAGGCCTGGCACGGCTAATCTCTTGTTGCCTCTGTGGTGGACCTGATAATCTCTAAGCTGAATATCATAACGGCCAAAATGTTTCATTAAATGTTTATCGGTCAACTTTAATGCTCGATCCATTCTTTCCGCTCCTGAAAGCTTCTTCCCTCCTAGTCCGAGAAAATAATTGTAGTAAATAGCCCACTGTGCAGCACCTATACTAGTCGTATCTGCGCGTTTGTCCCATCCCTGAATAAGATCAACAACCTCCTTATATTTCTTGTAGTTTATAATGGCATCAGTTGTTGTATTGAGTACAATATTCGCTCCTGAGGGGGTCCAGAGCGAATCGGGATATTTGATATCATATTTGATGGAGAAAAAATCCGCCATACTCAAAGATTGTTTACCTTCAATAAGCTGCATAAATCGAGTGCTTCTATTATTTTCAGCTTCTTTATATCCAATTTGAAAATCTATAAAGTCCGCTTCGTGAAGGTTATCGTCTTTATGCGCACTATTGAAAGGAGTATTATTTGTATTGAAAAGATAACCATGCAAAGGATCAAGTAGCTTGGGTAAAGCTTCATATGGAAGATAATTCTCAAGAAGAAGTTCAGCGTTCTCTCCTTTCATTACACCGTTGGATCTTTTTACTTCAGACGCTCTTTCGGGTATCAACCCATTGTTCATCCAAAAAATTCTATCATCACAATCGGCATACATGACATTAAAACGAGGAACTGTCATCATTTTGAGTGCCGCTTCAAATTCCTTCCAGTTTTTGGCCTTTCCCATGTGATACCATTCATCAATAGAAGCTATGTTCTCAAATGCGTTTGAATAAAAAGCGAAATAACCTTTCTTGTTCTGAATTACAGGGCCAAAAGCACTCCAAATTAATTTCTTTTTTACCTTTATACTGAGCCCTATTTTTGTCTTTAGTTTCAGTTTAATTGAGGTTTCCTCAAAAGAAACCCACTTTTCGTCCATCCAGTATTGATGCTTATTTTTTGGATTAATTTTAAGCTCATAGACATCAACCAAATCAGGATAATTATACGTATGTGTCCAACCCAGATGTTCATTTGTCCCGATCATTGGGAAAGGAGAGCCAGGGAATAAACCTCCGAGTAAATTCCATCCTTCTTCCGAATTAATATGTGCCTCATACCAGGAAAAAGGCCCTTCAAGAGGTTGGTGCGTATTGACATTTAAAACCGTTTTATTGTGCTCCATTATTTTTCTGCTAAAAGCAAATGCGTTAGAACCAATGGTCTTCTCCTCCATTTCTTCATCAACGGACTTATTTCTTCCTGAAAGTAGCTCCCCTAAAATATCTCCTGTATCAGAAAAGAAATGTATCACGAGATTGTACCCTGTTAAATAGTCCATGACAGTCATGGGAAAGCTATTTTTCACTAGAACTTCGTCAGGAAACTTTTTTGCATAGGCATTAATTCCTGCAACATATCCTTCGATTACCTTCAAAACTTCAGGCGATAAATCGTTAAAGTGCGCCTTGGCAGTTTTTCTACAGCGCAAAAGACCAACAAGATAATCCATGATCAACCCATCCTTACCTGCATGCATTCCCATGAGCCCTTTGGAGGGTAAAAAAGTATATTGAATGGTCTCAAAATCATCTTCAGCATGTGCCCATGCCAATCCATATGCCGCAGCCCCATCGGTATCTCCGTAAATATGCGGAACACCATATTTGTCTCTGTAAATATCTATTTGATCCGTCTCAATCTGCGCCCATGAAGCGCCAAACAGCAG
Organism: uncultured Flavobacteriales bacterium; assembly: GCA_913051935.1. Classification (GTDB taxonomy): domain Bacteria; phylum Bacteroidota; class Bacteroidia; order Flavobacteriales_D; family Crocinitomicaceae; genus UBA952. Next base: position 874 of record CAJXCU010000054.1, on the reverse strand, counting down.
AAAACAAAGCGTGCATAAATTTAATTTCATATTTTTTATTTAAATAACGCAGAAGGTACTAAAAAGTTGTAGTATAATTTTCCGAATCATAAAATTATGAAATTCAAATATTTCAAGTTGTTGCAGTTCCTTTAAAAACATATATTTGCACATATTTTTTACTTATGGCAAACACTTCTGACATTAAAAACGGGCTTTGCATAAAGCACAACGGAAAACTTTTTCAAATCATAGAATTCCAGCATGTTAAACCAGGAAAAGGTCCAGCATTCGTGAGGACGAAAATGCGACAAATCGAATCGGGAAAAGTACTCGATCACACCTTTTCTGCAGCCACGTTAATACAGGCAGAAACACGCGAAACGGGAAAAGCAGCCATCCGAGTACGGTGAAAACCAAACCCTTTTCATGAGAAAGGTGGCCTGGAAGAATAAGTAAGGATTCACCAAGAGACATGATCAGGGCGGTGATGAACGCGAAGGGCATCACAGCAATAAATTTCCCCATCACTCCAGAAACGAAGCATAACGGCAGAAACGTAATCACCGTAGTCGTCACACTCGACACAACGCTTGGCGCAACCTCAGCAGTGCCGTCAATAGCAGCAGTGACCAGCTTTTTTCCAAGTCGACGATGACGCTCAATATTGTCACTCACAACTATTGCATCATCGACCACAATGCCAATCGCCATAAGAAACGCAAACATAGACAACATGTTGAGCGTCTGGTCTGTAAGAAACATCAGACCACCAGCTCCTAGCATGCAAAAAGGGATACCCAAGGCAACCCAAAAAGCAATTTTCAAATTTAAGAAAAGTGACAGGATGACAAAGACAATCAGGAGTCCTTGTGTCCCTGTATTCACGAGCATT
>CAJXCU010000053.1 GCA_913051935.1 uncultured Flavobacteriales bacterium | reverse complement strand
AGGATTGGGATATATTTTGAAATTTACTTCGTTCATCTCAGACAGATTCACAGGTGCACATATTTCATCCACTGGGTTACCATCACAATAATTTATTGCATATAAATTCGCTTCTTCGCTTGGCTCATTTTCAGGTTGTAAGAGAGTTTCATTGCAGCCTAACTGAACTACCAAGAAGTCACGAATAAAGTCAACTGTTAGATTCATTAATCCCGAGTTACTATTATACGGAACATGGTCTTGACCTTCAAAGGTATACATATATTCTTCTAGACCAATGGCACAAGCCCGTTCATGAAGCATTCTGCTTCCGTCTGCAGTGAGAACAGGAATCACAACTTGTACAAGCCCGCGGTTATAAGGAACTGTACCATCCTCTGTGCCGTGAACAGAACAAAGAGGAACATCTCCTGCTTCCATCCAACTATAGCGCCCAAGAGCACCACAACCATTAATAACCCCCTGTATTTTATCAGAGTAACCTGGATTTCCACTTGTACCTTCGATACCACCCATGGATTCGAAGGTGGATAGATTTATATAGTCCTCGATTTCACATGCTTTGTCTAAATAGCCTGTATGCAATGCTGTGGCTGCTCCTGCAGATGATCCACCTATGAATATATTATTTGTATCAATTCTATAATTATCGTTAGTTTGTTTGTCCTTGTAAAAAAATCGAATGGCTGCTTTTAGATCCTGAGATGCTCGCAGTATTGCTTTTATTAAATTTACTGAATCGATAGGAAAGAAACCTAGTCTATAGTTTATCGAGGCACATGCATATCCCTTCTTTGCGAATCGTGAGGAAAACTCTACCATGTTGTCATCAGTTTTGTCCCCACCGATGAAACTACCACCGTGAAGCCAAATCAACAACGGCCGTTCAGTTTCAGTGTCTCCCTGAGGCTCATAGAAATCTAATTTCAGTGTGTACTGTCCACCTGTCCACGAAGTGTTTTGTCCAAATTCTATGTCAGATGTAAGATTGAAGTCATTAAATACGTCACTAGCATATCTGCCATCGGTACATGGGGATTGAGCATTTACGTTGAGGATAAAAAATGCTGTAAAAAACGGAAGTAATAATTTTTTCATAATATATTTATAGCTTATAGTACTGTTTCACAGCGACTTAAGAGGGTTTAGTGGCCTTGTTTTTTCGCTTCTAATAATCGCATTTCTCTTTTTTAAAGTTGAAAAATACGGTGCACGAGTCGGTTCTCTATAAATATATTAATTAATGTCTTAAAAATGAATACCGCGATTACAATTCCTAAAGGTTTTATAATCTTATTCAGGCATTCACTTCTACAAGCTCGTCCTTCTCTATTTCAGCATCTAAATAGCTTTGAACAATGTCAATCGCATTATCAATCACATCGCTCAATGCTACAATATACGTTCCTTCTTCAGCTAAAGAAATAGCATGCTTGATTGCTTCAACTTCCAATGAGATAACCTCATGGGTGACAGATGCATCACCTTCCTTAAGACCCTCAAGTATAAGGTCGATAATTTCTCCTTCAGTACGACCTCTAAGGTGCTTTTCTTGCCTTATGATCACGTGGTCAAACATTCTAGCCGAAATAACTGCACATTCTTTAATATCCTCATCGCGTCGATCTCCAACTCCTGAAATTATTCCAATTTTTCTGGTAGCATCTACGCTTCCAAGAAAATCCTCAATTCCCCTGTAGCTTGTTGGGTTGTGTGCAAAATCAATCAGTACCTTGAATTTTGAAAACTCGAAAATATTCATTCGACCTGGTGTTTGCGCAGCACTTGGAATAAAAGTGGCTAATGATAATTTGATTCCCTCTGTTTTGAAACCATACAAGTATGCAGATAGCGTAGCCGCCAAAACATTGGCGATCATAAACTTTGCTTTACCGTTCATCGTTAGTGGAATATGTGTTGCTCTTTCAACCCGAATTTTCCAGTCGCCCTTCTTAATGGTGATGTATCCATTCTCATAGATTGCTGCAATTCCACCTTCAGCGCAATGTTCAATAATTGCAGGACAATTTTCATCCAAGCTGAATAAAGCCACGTTACAAGAAAGAGATCTAGCAATATCCAAGCAATGGTCATCTTCACCATTTAAAACGGCCCAACCATCTTTTTTGACACTCTCGACAACGACAGACTTGACCCTTGCAAGGTCTTTTAAGTCATGAATGTCGCTCAAGCCTAGGTGGTCTTCTTGTATATTGGTAATTACGCCAATATCACAAACCTTAAACCCAAGTCCTGATCTAAGAATACCGCCTCTTGCAGTTTCTAAAACAGCAAATTCGACATTTGGATCTTTTAAAACATACTCCGCACTAATGGGGCCAGTTGTATCTCCCTTTTCCATCATATGATTCTGAATGTAAATCCCATCTGAGGTAGTAAAGCCAACCTTATAATTATTGTTTTTAACAATGTGTGCAATTAGTCGTGTAGTCGTCGTTTTTCCATTTGTTCCCGTGACAGATATAATTGGAATCCTAGAGGGTTTTCCTGGAGGATATAGCATATCTATGACTGGAGCCGCGACATTTCTTGGTAGCCCCTCAGAAGGAGCAAGGTGCATTCTGAATCCTGGGGCAGCATTAACCTCTAAAATAACACCTCCGTTTTCTTTCAAAGATTGCGTGAGATTTGGCGCCATAATGTCAATTCCACATATGTCTAGACCAATGACTCTTGAAATTCGTTCTGCGATAAATACATTCTCTGGGTGCATCAAATCTGTTACATCAACAGATGTACCCCCAGTGCTTAGGTTTGCGGTTGACTTCAAGTACAAAATTTCCTTTTCTGGAAGAATGGACGCTAAGGTGTATCCGGCATTATCGATAAGTCTTTCGGTTGATTTATCGATTGTAATTTCTGTAAGTACGTTTTCATGACCGTACCCCCTTCTCGGGTCTTCATTTGTGATATCAATGAGCTCTTGAATGTTATTTTTGCCATTTCCGATAACATGAGCAGGCACTCTTTGCGCAGCAGCCACAACCTCATTGTTAATTACAAGTACTCTAAAATCAAACCCAGTTATAAATTTCTCGACAATGACCCGTCGTGAATAATCCTTAGCATGCCAAAGTCCTTTTACGGCGTCATCCCAATTTGTTACATTGATTGAAGCTCCTTTTCCGTGGTTTCCATCTAAAGGTTTGATTACAATAGGATAACCAATATCTTCAATAGTTTCTTGTAAATCTTCCTCATCGTAACAGATGTCTCCTTTTGCAACAGGAATAGAAGCTTCATCAAGCATTTTTTTAGTTTGTTCCTTGTTGCATGCAATATCAACGGCTATATTGCTCGTTTTACAGGTTATAGTGGCTTGAAAACGCATTTGGTTGACACCTGCGCCAAGCTGAATTAAAGAGTTTCTTCCTAGTCTCAGAAAAGGAATCCCTCGAGACACAGCCTCTTCAACGATACTTCCTGTGCTTGGTCCAAGGCGAACATCTTCACGAATTTCTTTCATGTTTTGGATATCCTCACCTAGGTCGTATTCCTCTCCTGAAATTAAGGCTTCAGCAATTCTTACAGCCGCTTTTGCAGCATAAACACCTACTTTTTCCTCTAAATAATTAAAAACTACATTATAAACACCTGGAGTTTTGGTTTCTCTTGTTCTACCGAATCCAACATCCATTCCAGCGAGGGTTTGGATCTCAAGTGCAATGTGTTCAATGACGTGACCCATCCATGTGCCTCTGTCCACTCTTTGAAAGAACCCCCCATAGCATCCTTCAGAGCAACGGTGTTCGATAAGTGAAGGCAGTAAAGCTTCAATTCTTTCTCTAAAACCTTCAATTTTATCAGTAGGTCGTTCTTCGAGTTCTTCTAAATCCAGTCTCATCTGAATTAATTTAGTTCTCCTAATGCTCCATAGGTTTGGACCTCTAAGTGCTTGAATTTTAAGTATTTTCATGATTTAAACGATGTTAATTTAAACGTATCTCTCCCAAAATTTTCGGCAAAGGTACAACATGTATCGGATTCTAAAACAAATCTTTAACTTTTATCTAAACTAAAGTGAAATTGACTGCCAATTCCCGGAGTGCTTTTTACAGATATTTTTTGATTGTGTGACTCAATGATGTGTTTCACTATTGCCAGCCCAAGTCCAGATCCTCCTTCATTTCTCGTGCGGCTTTTTTCAACGCGATAAAACCTTTCAAAAAGTCTCGTATGTTCCGTTTCATTGATACCTATGCCATTATCCGTTACTTCTATTGTTGTTAATTCATCAATGGTAAATATTGTTATTGTCGTTGAACCACCTGTATTTCCGTATGCAATGGAGTTTCGAACTAGATTTGTCAGAACTTGACCAATCTTTTCGCGGTCTGCAACTACGAAACTTGGTTCACCCGATTCTTCAAGTTTAAAGCTAATATTTTTTTCTTCTGCCATTAGCTCCAATGACTCAAAGGTTTCTTTAGCCAATGCAACGATATCAAAGGATTCCATCTTTAGTTGGAATTTTTCATCTTCCATTTTTGTAATGTTATCTAGATCATCTAATATTCCTACAATCCTATCGGTTGAAATAGATGCCCGCTCTAAAAATTTTCGATTGATTTTGTCATCCTCTAAACCTCCCTCAAGTAATGTCAATATATATCCCTGAATTGAGAAAATAGGTGTTTTCAGCTCATGTGCTAAATTTCCAAGAAATTCACGTCTAAAAGCTTCCTGCTCTTTAAGCTTGGATATTTCTTTGATTTGAAATTTTCGCCATTGCTGTACATTTTCTTCAGCATTTTCAATCATTATATCTAATGATTCTTCAAGGTAAGGTAGCTGAGTATCTTCTTGTTTGGTTTGAACAGATCTGTACAATATTGCAAGTCTATGCTGAATGAATTTCTTTAGAAAGAGACTAAATAGTACGAAAACGAAGGCAGCTCCCATAAAAGGTATAAGAAAGAAAAGATAGGTTGCTACTTTGGAAATAAATAGATGAAAAAATAATGTACATGAAAAGCCGAATAATAGCGTTGATATGCTTCCGTATAGAATTAATAGACTTGGTTTTGGGTATTTCACTTTTCTAAGTATTGACGAGCACTTTTATCCTACGAATATAGGCATCTTAATTTTTTTGCTTACTTCTCTTTTTATGGCTTGCCGATTTATTGAGAAGACAAATGAGTCGATCTCTGCATATTGTTTTGAACGGAGGGTATAAAAAAAGGGGCCGAAGCCCCTTTTTAGTTGTGAGATAATTTGTGTTTTTATTCAAAAACAATTTTCATTTCAACACGTCGGTTTTTCTGACGTCCTTCGGCTGTTTTGTTATCAGCTATAGGAGCCGTTTCTCCGAAGAATTTGATTACCAACTGTGCCTCAGTTACGCCTTTGGAAATTAAGAATCGTTTCACTGATTCTGCTCTCTTTTTAGACAATACCATGTTCTTATCAGCATTACCTACATCATCAGTGTGACCTGAAATCTCGAGCACCCATGTAGGTCTTTCTGTAAGTACATCAGAAAGCTCTTCCAATGAAGGTTTAGATTCAGAAAGAATAATGTCTTTGCCTGTTCTAAATTCAAGGTTATCAAACGCTGTTTTAAGGACTTCGACAACTTTCTCTTCAAGAACTGGACATCCTTTGTTTTCAATTGGACCGGGTGTATTTGGACATTCATCGTCCTTGTCAAGTGTTCCGTCCTCGTCTGTGTCTGTATACGGACAACCTTTATTTTCCTTTGGCCCTGGGATTGTTGGACAGTCATCATCTTTATCTAACAGACCATCTTTATCTGTATCCGGCCATGGACAACCATTGTTTTCTTTGGGGCCAGGTGTTTCAATACAATCATCGATTCCGTCAATGATTCCATCTTTATCTGTATCTGGACATCCTTGGAATTCTTTTTCGCCATAGACGAGTGGACATGCATCATCTTGATCACTGATCCCATCGCCATCTGTATCAGGACAGCCATTGAACTCAACCACTCCGGAATCTAATGGGCAGTCATCTTCTTTGTCCATAATTCCGTCATTGTCTGTATCCGGACATCCTTTGAAAGCAACCAATCCTGAATCTAGTGGGCAGTCATCTTCTTTGTCCATGATGCCGTCATTATCGGTATCGGGGCATCCATTGAATGCTTGTATTCCCGGTGTATCTGGACAATCATCTGCTTTATCTGGAATCGAATCTCCATCTCGATCCGGGCAGCCTTTAAATTCAACAAGTCCAGAATCAGCTGGGCAGTCATCTTTCATATCAATGATTCCATCATTGTCGGTGTCAGGACAACCCTTGAAGGTCCAAGGTCCTGGCTCAGTGATACAGTCATCAACCTTATCTGAAACCTTGTCTCCATCGATGTCGCTTGGTGCGCTGTATAAAATAGGAATGTGCACTCCTGCAAAAAATTCAGCACCTCTTACTTTTCCTGCTGCAAATAGGGTTCTAAAATCTGTAACTCCAAGCGTTAGAGGCCCAAGGCGTGTCGCTAAACCTGCTTTAAATCCACTATAACTGTTCATCGATATAGGCAAGTGAATGCCAAGCCAAGCAAAGTCGAAGCTCGGTGTGATTGAGAATTGACTTGGCACTTTGACTTTTGCATCTCTATTTCTCGATACAATATTGAAAATACCTGTTGCATTTACGTAGAAAGATTTCCAAATGTGATAATCTACCTGAAAACTAAAAGCAGAAGGTGTCCGCATAAAAAAGGTAGATGCAGTGTCTCTTTCTCCAGCCGTCCAATCTGTATTGCCTGCTGCGCTTGACTCATCAATTAAGGAATCAATAATTCCGTCAAGACCGTCGAGTCCTTGAGCTGATTCAAACGTATTCAAATCAAACAGGTTTGATGTCTGTACCGAGAAGTCGCGACTTAAACCACCTTTCTTAAAACTCATTCCCCCGAGATCTGTAAGCGATAAACCAACCCTCAATTTGTATTTGTTTTGGTCACGAGCCCATAGATTGGTTTCACCATCCATATCGTATTTGTAGTCTTTATAGTCTGGTCTCCACTCATAAACCACACCTAAATCTAAACCAAATCCGTTAGCCGAAGCTTTTGGGGCACCACCAATTCCATCGCTATTAATATCGTCATTCGCAGCATCCTCAATACTTTCAGAATAACCGTACCCAAAGTCCCCGCTTAAAAATTGGGTAGTATCATCGTTATATAAGTTGTATTGAAAATTATTACTAAATAAATATGCAGCTGTATATCCTGCTAAATATTTCAAGTTCACTCCTCCTTTAAGGAAATGCTCTCCTTCTTCTTTAATAATTTGAGAATAGTTGAATCCATATTCGGCCCATGTCAGGTGGTTCACATTAATCAACTCTTCATTAAGTTCTGTGTCCCAAAAATTTTGGTCCTCAAGTTCTTCTTCTGCAAGATATGCTAGCATAGGGTCAATATTGTCAACATTGGTGATTGACCTCACTTTAACACCTAGACCAATCGCAACCTTTGGTGTTACATGCACCATAAAGTTGAGTAGGTCAAGCTGGAAATTTGTATTGAAACCAAGAACCCCTGCAGAATTTTTGTCGTATAGTTTTGGTAAAAAGCTATATCCACCGAAGTAATCACCTTCTATCGTAGAATCAGCATCAACAGACCATGAATCTATAGCGTCTTGATCTTGGAAAGAACCTTTCCACCATTTCGGCAAGATTGATGCATCAAAAGCTCCAAAATTTTGATAGGCACTAAAATTGGTGCTAAACAAATTTAGGTCAAACTTAAAACGTCCATCAACAAAGCTAGCTGGTTGTAAATCCATTCCCATGGCTCCTGCATAATTACTGGATGAAACACCCAAATAATTTTGTGAATAACCTGAAAAGCTTATTAGGAAAAGTAGAATAAAGCTGATTTTTTTCATATTTAGAATTTAGTGTATTGTATTAAAATTTCACCAAGGAAGGTTGTAATTGAGATGCCTCGATGGTCATAGGTTGTTAACTGGAGGTTTTTTTCTCCCCGTCTTTTTTCTGCAGTTTCAGTTAAATTTTTAGAATCTAAAAGTACAATTTTGTTTTCAATACCATCTAAAACTCCAATTTGAATTGGTTTATTTTCTGAAGAATAGATAGATACCTTGTCAATTGAGGAACAACCTAAGGTCTTCTGTCCGATAAATTGCCCTTTGGTATTGATGGTGATGAGTTCATTCTCTTTGGCAAACAACAATTCAATATTTGAACCATTAAAGAAAGCGTTCATATATTGAAATCCTTCGGGTTTACTAATGGCTGATTTCTTTTCAAACATATCGATAGTATGGTCTTTATTTTTAGAAATAATGACAGAAAATTCCTGAAACTTGAGTAATTCGTAAGAATCTTCAAGCTGAATCTTTCTTTTTGTTCTTCTTTGTTCCAAATCAATAACAAAGAATGTTTTTTCGCAGAGCACACCGACATGTTTGCGATTATTTTCTTTAAAGAGTACCATGTCCAAAATGGGAGAACTGAAATTATAAACAGATTTATTTCTACCATCGTTGTCAGTCACATTCATTCTATTGATATTCGGTATTAGAAATGCAATTTTGTTCTTTAACCTAAATCGAATCGGATGAACTGCGCCTGAGGTCGGAAAACGATTAAGAATGCGTCCATATTTATCAATAATGATGGCCTCATCATCGAAAAGTATTGAAATATCCTGGTTTTTTTCGCTAGACATTTCCATTAATTTAGGTTCTTTTACGACAGGCCTATCAAAAGTTTTTTCCCACATTCTTATGCCATTTTCATACCTAATCCATTTATTGGATTCCGTGATTAAAAAGGTATTTCCTCTTCCTGAGTAGGCATAAAACGAACTAATTTTTTCACTAGGATTCATTGATAAATAACTTTTGAACCCCTCCTCGTTATTTATTTCTTTATTCTTCTCGCTCTCATATTTGGTGGTGACCCATTCATTACCGGCGGTACTTACTGCCAATAAATCTCCTGCTTTATTGTAAGATCTATGAAGCACTGCTTTCGGTAAATCCCCATAAAGCTGCTGCATTTTTATTTTGTTCATGCCCAATGAATTTCCCAAAGATACCTCAGTGGTAAATTGATCGAAAAGCAACTTATTTTTAGATAAGATGGCAAATCCTTCAATATCGCTAGCATACACGCCCGTTTTTTCAGTTGAATCCAAAATAAGAGGGAGATTTATACCTTTTAGGTATTGAAAGTTTTTTTCGGCGTTCTCATTTCCATTTGTATCATTGATATTTTCAAGGAGCGTTTGGCCTTCCTTCATGTCGAGTAGAATGACTGTCTCTTTTCCTTTTTTGAGTAATAGAACACCTTTATTAATCCATCGGTAAAATGGATTTGTTTTGAATTCAGGATCTAGAATTCCGAGGTATGTTTTTTCATAAAATTCATATGAATCAAATTCAGCAGAAATAAATTTTGAATATAACTGCTCATCCAATATATTTTTTGCGCTTACTGCTTTATTTGATTCGTTGATGTAGGAGATTAAAGCATCCCCCTTCTTATAATAATTGGTTGTTTCTGCGATGGAGTCGTTAAAGATTATTTCGCTGAAGGTGGCTTTTCTGTCAATTGTAAATTGATATTTTCCGCTTTCTATTGACTCTTTAGAATCATTGAGTATTAGTAAACCTTTGGAGTAACGTCCGCGATAAGCGCCAAATTGTATTTTTCGATTACCCAAAAATTTAATTTTGTGTTGTCCATTTCGAAACAGATCTTTCAAGCCGCCTTGTGTCCATTCATCATTTGCTTCAAAAATGACAACGCCTCTTTTTTTACTAAAATAGATCGTACAGTTATCGGGGATACTAGTAAAAAGACTATTGACCAAATCCATATTCAGCGAGGTAGACTGGATTTTTTCCTTTTCAAGCGACAAAAGACTTGGAAAGGAGATTGCATAAATAGACGAGTCCGCTTTTGAAAAATAACTAGAAACCTCTTGGGTGCCATTTTGTGAAATAAGTCCTTTCGCTATTGAAAATGTTGCATAGAGACAGAGTGCTGAAACAGCGAAAAGAAAACCTTTTTTGAGCATCTCTCAAAGTTACATCCAAACATGTATGTATATGGAGGTCAATTTAAAATGAAATTAACATACCATTGTTTACTTAAACAAGGTCAATTGAGAATCATCACCAAGGAGCTTAAAAGACATGCGATGTTCAATAGTGGCGCCATATTTTGAGATTGCAGCCCTATGCTTTTTTGTAGGGTACCCTTTGTTTTTATTCCAATCATATTGTGGGTATTTTTTGTGCAAATTACCCATAATTTCATCCCTCGTTGTTTTTGCTAAAATAGATGCTGCTGCAATCGATTGATAAATTCCATCTCCTTTTATGATACATGAATGTGGAATGTTTTTGAAAGGCTTAAATCTATTTCCATCGATTAGAAGATGCTCTGGAGTGGTTTTTCTGAGTCCCTCAATGGCACGATGCATAGCTAGGAAACTCGCGTTTAAAATATTTATTTCATCTATTTCAATATTTGTGACAATGCCTATTCCATAATCTATCGCATTACTAAGAATTTCCTTCCTTATTATTAGCCGGGATTTTTCGTTAAGCTTTTTTGAATCATCCAATCCTTCAATTACTTTGTTCGGGTCGAGAACAACGGCACCTGCAACCACCGGTCCCGATAGACAACCTCTACCAGCCTCATCACACCCAGCCTCTAAAAGGTTTTTATCACAATACGGGCGTAAACTTTTCATACTTTAAAATTCGCAAAAATATCGTAAATTAGCAGAAATTATCTACTATGAAATCTTTCTTATTCTCTATCGCCTTTTTGACCTTTTGCTTTTTTTCATTTTCACAAGAGGCTTCTGTTGATAACCGACAAATGTTTGAGCAATCTATTGCTGATGGCGTGATTTCGATGATTCTTCCAGCTTCTGTTAGTGCTGATGAAGTAGCTAAATATGCTAAATATTACACACCCTATTTCACAACCTCTTTCGATGCAGATGCTCACAAAGTAACATTCACAATGGTAAATAATGATGCAAATTCGAGAAGAGTGATAATGAGGTTTTTAGGTGCGTCTAAAATACAAACAGTGAAGGTTGAAGATAAGTCTTTTCTCGTCCACGAACTTTACGAGACATTTCTTAACTAAAAGTTCGAATTCCTTCAGGGGAGATCAAATATCTCAACGCAATATCTTTATCAGTGACATCATCAATTTGATATGCCTGATTCGTATGACATATGCCGATATGAACGCAGTCCGATGCTGTTTTACTTAAGAAACGGTCATAGAATCCTTTGCCATATCCCAAGCGATGTCCCTCTTTTGTGAAAGCGAGCAACGGGACCAAGACAATGTCGATGTCTTTTAGCTGTATTTTTTTTCCATTTATTGGTTCGGGGATTCCGAAATTATTTTCTTGAATAATAGTCTGATTGTCCCAAAGAATTGGTGTCAGCTCAAACGTTTCAAAGTTTGACCTATTGATGCATACTTTGGCACCGAATTCCTCAATTTTACCTTTAAATGTTGTTAAATCAATTTCATTGAATTTTTGAATAGGCAGAAATAAGTTGACGAGCTTATCTTTGAATTCAAAGGACTGAATTAAATGCTCTATTATAGAATCTGAAAAGAATCTGACCACTTCCCGTGGCATTTCTGCTCTATTTCTTTTAATGAGTTTTCTAAGCTCGGATTTTTTCATATTGAAAACAAATATCTATAAACTTCAAACGATTAACCAACCTTTTTTATATTTTGTAGTATAGTAGCGTAGACCACTTTTTTATGACCATTCGAACTAAAAGACATCTTTTATCTTTTATTCTGTTGCTTTCTATTTGTTCTTTTGGACAAGATGAATTTGATTTTGACAGTGATTTTGAATTTGATTCAGAGCCGCCTATTACTTTTAATTCAACTCGGGTAATTTCTGGTCACTCTGTCGAAGTTTTGCCTGAAAAAACCTTTGAAATGCGCATTGAACATCGCTTTGGTGATATTGCTGGATCGAATGGTGGAGTGCAAACCATGTTTGGTTTTGACAACGTAACCGATGTGCGGATAGCGTTAGAATATGGGTTGACCGAAAAATTAATGTTTGGGTTCGGAAGGTGCAAAGGAACAGGAGTTCCATACCGTTCGTTACTCGATGGGTTTGTCAAATGTCGTCTTTTTGAGCAAGTGAAAGATTCGATACCTCTGTCCTGCACAATTTTAGGGGGTGCCACTTTTACTTATCAAAAAGCATCATCTGACATCAGCAGTGTCAATCATTTTCCAAGAACGACGCATCGTTTTGCCTATTTTTCTCAGCTTAATATTGCTAGAAGATTTGGTAAGTTTTTGAGTATTTCCTTGATGCCTACCTTGGTACACAGAAATTATGTTGCGGATAACGATATCAATACACTCGTCACATACGGAGGTGCCTTGAGAATTAAGCTTTCTAAAAAGTTTTTCTTGTTAACTGAATATTACCATTGTTTCAACGGAACTGAGTTTAGACAAGAAGGGTATCAAAATAGTTTGGGAGTGGCCCTGGAGTGGTCAACTTTTGGACATAATTTCACCATCAATTTTACAAACTCAAAAGGATTGGGTGAGACTCAATTTATCCCTTACACGAGTGCAAATTGGTTGAATGGACAATTTCGAATGGGCTTTTGTGTAAGTCGACAATTTTAACTTTTTAGGATGAAGCGGTTTATTGTTCGTACTGTATTTTTTTCTTTGTTGTGCTCGTGCGCAAAGGATAAAGTGCCTTCGGAGTTTTCCAGCTGTGGCGATCCTGTTTCTTTTAGCCAAGACATTCAACCTCTTGTGGAAACGCATTGTGCAGGATGCCATAATGAATCCGCGGCAGCCAATGATGTAATTCTAACAGATCACAATCGTATATCTGAGGAAGCCAATAGAATGATCAACAGCATGCAGGCTTCAGGAATGGATTTAATGCCCTTTGGTGGGCCGCCACTAAATGATTCTTTGATTCAGCTTTTTCAATGTTAAATCTTACAAGGCAAGCAGAATAACTAATCTTCTTTCGAGCTGCATTTAGCGAGAATATCCTTTGTCATATTTTGCGCTACATTCCACGAAGTTATCCGAGTAATATTTTAAATAAACTCCTAAATTTACAGGATGAAATTCATTTTTATTTTCACCCTTACAGTTTCTTCTTTCTTTGTCAAAGCTCAGATATCATGGGACCTTGAAGCCCCCATTAACATCGCCGAAAATACCTATGGAAATACTTGCGCTCAATTACTTATAGACCCAAGTGGTAATACTCAAATCATCATGGGTAAACCAAATGAAGGTTTATATTTCGTTAGCAGTGACGAAGGATCCTTTGGAATTCCACAAGTCATTCCAACGGGAGATAATATTTCCATAATGAATTCAAATGGTCCCAATGTCGCGCGCTTCGGAAATAAAATTGGCATAGTCTACAGGGAAGTCTCGATGGGAATTACATCCTTAAAATTTATTCAGTCAGCTGACAATGGGATATCCTGGGAGGAATCAATCGTTATTTTTACTAGCGAAAATCAGAGTTTTTCTATACCGATGTTATCTTATGACAGCGATGGTAATCCTTTTATTATTTCTAAAATAGGAGAAAGCCCTGAGATAATCGAGGGTTTCATCAGATCCATTGATGGAGGATTAAGCTTTCTTCCATTTGTCAACGTTCATTCAGATTTGGGTGAAGGTGTGACATGTGAGTGTTGTCCAAGTAACCCTTTGTATTACAATGACCGTTATTATAATGTTTTCAGACGAAATGAAGATAACCTAAGAGATTTTTGGATTGTTTCCTCAGCAAATGGAGTGGATTGGGATGAGCAGTTAGATATTGATCCGATTGATTGGATGATAAATGGTTGTCCTTCTTCAGGAGCTTCAAGTAGTATTTTACAAGATGGTCGAATACTAACAGCGTTTATGAGTGGTGGTAATAGTAGCCCTAAGATTTACCTCAATCTTTTTGATACAGCCAACGGTGCTGATTTAGGTACAACCGAACTGTCAACAAATCAAGTACCCAATCAAAATTATCCAAGCCTTGCTTCTGGCTTTTCTCATACGGCCATAGCTTGGGAAGAATTTTCGGATGGTGTGAATATTAAATTATCGATTGCCTCTAATGACAATATTCCCGCTGGACTTGTTGATGAAACTGTTTCTCTTTCTGAAAATATCGAAGGTTCAAATAGGTATCCTGATGTTGAAATTTTGGGTGATAAGCTATTCGTAATATGGCAAAGTCTTAATGAAGGGACCGTAAAATATATGAGCGGAACCATTACAAATTCCAATGGGATTTCAGAATTGAGTAAAACGAAAACATTAGTGAAAGTAGTGAATATACTTGGCCAGGAAATCAAGAGACCCGTGCCGAATCAGGCATTATTATATCTGTACGACGACGGCTCAGTGGAAAAAAAGTACATCATGAACTGATTTGACTGTTATTCTCAATTTCAAAGAATAAAAAAAGGCCCGATTGGGCCTTTAAATAATTTGTAAAATATTTCAGGTCATCTACTGAATCGAAATCTTCTTTGAGACAAAACTGTCTTCGATGAATAGATTAACAATGTAGATGCCGGTCGTAGGCACATACTTTAAAGCAATATGATGTACGTTTTTGCCTTGTTCAACATTGAGATTTTCACGAAGTACCTCTTTACCATCTAATCCTGTGATTTGTATACGGGCGATGTTGGTATTTTTTGTTGCAGTAAATTGAATATAAAGTTCATTTGAATACTCTGTCTGAAATGCGTGAAATGTTCTATTCAATTGTTCTTGTTCAGTTTCTTCTATGTTACTTGTTCCCTCTTCAACGATAATTGTTCCTATCATTCCGTTGGCGGCATGTGATCCGACTGAGCAATCATAATTATATGTACCGGCAATTGTAAATGTGTGCTCTGCGATTTCCGTGTCGTTGGTTGGGCTGGTGATAAAACTCTCGGGGTTACCAAAGCTTTGACCAGTGATTGTATTTACATCAAAGTTTACGTTATGGAACCCTCCATCATTTACCCAAGAAACCTCGTCGCCAAGATCAATGGTTAACATCTCTGGTTCATAGTAAAAATTTCCTGCGCTTACAGTGTGATCGGTTTGGGAAAAAATATTACTGAATAAAAGCAGTGCAAAAAGTAAAGTAAAATGTGTTTTCATAGTTATCATTTAAAGTTCATTATAATGCTAAATCTACACTATTTTTTTTCGATTGCACAAATCTCATCTCGGTAATTGTCCTTTAAATACGTTTTTTATTTTTTTGTCTAAACAGTTCATTTTATTAGGGTTACAATATTTTCTCACCATTATGCACGGCTAATGCCTCTTTTTTTTTCATTTTTTCTTGGTATAATAAAAAGAGTGCTTACCTTTGCACCCCGCAAGTGGTTAATCGTAATCATTTGTTAGAGCCTTTTTGTTTTTATAGATAGAGAGGATTTTTTATTGTTTAGGAGTTTGACAGCG
>CAJXCU010000052.1 GCA_913051935.1 uncultured Flavobacteriales bacterium | reverse complement strand
TGACGAATTCAAAACAGTTCAAAACCAATAAATGTCACAACTACAAATTTACTTTTTGAGGCTAGTTTTGTTTCTGTTTTTACAATCTTTCATATTCAACCAACTCGAAATTAGTGCTTCTATACATGTGATGATCGCTCCATTGTATATTTTCTTACTGCCATTTGATAGGTCGAAACTCAGCCTCCTTCTGATGGCACTCGTTTTAGGTATTGGTATTGATGCAACATCTAATACATTTGGACTACATACATCTTCCCTACTCCTTTTTGCATATCTAAGACCCATTATTTTTCGGGTTTTTTCACCCCGAGACGGATATGACTCGCTGAAAAGCCCTTCAATATTTGATATGGGTAATAAGTGGTTTATCTCGACTTTTTCGATCCTACTCTTTAGCCATCATTTATGGTTTTTTATTTTAGAAGCTTTCTCTTTCAATGAAACCCTATTGGTTCTTCAAAAAACCCTTCTAAGCGGTGCAATTTCATTTGTAGTTTGTGTTATCTTACAAACTATCTTTATTAAACGGACTGGATAATTGAATATAGAAAACCGAAGATATGTAATAATTGCCTTTATCATAACCGTAGGGGTGATGTATATATTTCGTCTTTTCTATATGCAGGTAATTGACAATTCGTGGAGCGATCGAGCACATCAAATAAGTGAAAAAAGAAGAGAAATAACTCCCCCAAGAGCCGTTATTTTCGACAGAAATCAAACAAAAATTGTTGCCAATAAAACCTATTTCAATCTTATGGTGATTGAGGATAAAATGGGGCTGAATTTTGATACTCTGGCGTTTGCTGAATTGATTGGTTGGACGAAACAAGAAATTCATGAGCGCTTCGCCGAAATTGTCAAAGGAGAAGGCATCTATTATAACCGGCACAATAATACCCGAATATCAAATTATCAACGTATTCGCCCCTACCCTTTTCTGAAAGAGTTGACCAAAGAGGAAATGGCGAAAATCGCACCTTATTTGGATGCCTTCCCTGGGTTTTTTGAGGAAGAAACAAGTATGCGCTTTTACCCCTACCCAAATGGTGCAAATATTCTTGGATACCTATCTGAGGTTAACGCGCGAGAGGTCAAAGAAGATAAATTTTATAAACCGAGCTATAATATAGGCCGCGCAGGAATAGAGCGCTACTATGAAAAAGAGCTCCGTGGTCTCAAAGGCGTTCATTACGTTGTTCGTTCTGCGCTGAACAATGACGTAAAAAAATATGAAGACGGGATTTATGATACAGTTGCGCAACAGGCACCGCCAATTGAATTGGGATTAGATATAAAGCTCCAAGCTTACGGTGAAAGACTCATGAAAAACAAGAAGGGTTGTATTGTCGCTATTGAGCCAAAAAGTGGTGAGATTTTATCAATGGTTTCAGCCCCATCGTTTGACCCCAATCTGCTGGTAGGTAGAAAAAATGTAAGTAAGCACTATCCGCAGCTGCTAAAAAATGAGGATAAACCATTGTATCCAAGGCCGACTCAAGCGGAATATCCACCTGGTTCTATCTTTAAATTGGTTCAGTCTCTAGTGGGGCTTCAAGAAGGTGTAATTGAACCCAACACTTCTTTTGCGTGTAACAAATCTCTTGTTGGTTGTCACAATCATCCAGCACCGAGCTCCATAGAAAGAGCAGTTCAATATTCTTGTAATCCTTATTTCTATTATGCTGTTAAAAGAATTATACAGCAGGGAAAAAAGAATTCCGTGTTCAAGGATGCCGCTATTGGACTGACGCTATGGGACAAATATATGCACAGCTTTGGTTTTGGAGAAAAGCTTCAAAGTGACTTAACCGGTCTTCGATCAGGAATTATTCCAAATACCGAATTTTATGACCACTGGTATGGTAAACACAAGTGGGCATTCTCAACAATTAGGTCAATTGCCATTGGACAAGGAGAGGTAAAAATGACTCCCTTACACATGGCAAACCTTGCCGTAATTATGGCCAATAAAGGATGGTATTACGACCCTCATTTTGCAAAAAAGATCGGCGAAAACCCATTGACCTCATTCAAAAAGCATCAAACTATGGTTGAAGAAAAATATTTTGAGCCCGTCATTTCTGGTATGTGGAGAGTCGTAAATGAAGATGCAGGAACAGCAGGCAGGGCTCAAATTGAAGGTTTAGATGTTTGCGGAAAAACTGGGACTGTCCAAAATCCGCATGGAAAAGACCATTCTGTTTTCATTGCTTTTGCGCCGAGAGAAAACCCACAAATTGCCATTGCTGTTATCGTTGAAAATGCAGGTTTTGGCGGCACATGGGCCGCTCCAATTGCCAGCCTTATGATTGAAAATTATTTAATGAAAGACTGTAAGCACCCTGAAAAAGAAATAAGAGTTTTGGAAGCCAATTTATTAGAGCCCTAAGCATGAGAAAAACTAAGTCTCTCATCAATAATTTAGACTGGCCTTTATTTATAGGGTTTATCTCGCTAATCGTATTTGGCCTGATTACCATTTATTCTGTCGCGTTCAACGAGGAGTTTCCCAATATTTTTAGTTTTTCTGAAAAATATGGAAAGCAAATCATGTGGATTGGGATTGCATTATTCATGGGGATAATGGTGTTTTTAATTGATTCGGACATTTATAAAAAATATGCATTCCCGATATATCTCGCTACATTGTCTTTGCTCGTCATTGTTTTATTTATGCCTCCAATTAATGGCGCACGTGCTTGGTTAGGAGTGGGGAGTATGGGTATTCAACCCGCAGAATTCGCTAAAATATCAACGGCCCTTTTGCTTTCTAAATATGTAAGCTCACTCAATATGAGAGCGCTCAGTCCTACAAATGTTTTATTGGCTTTGCTTATCCTCCTCGTTCCTATGGTCCTTATTTTACTGCAACCAGATGCAGGTACTTTTGTCGTATTTACTGCCTTTTTCTTCGTTTTATATAGAGAAGGCCTGACCTTTGACCCATTCCTATTAAAATTTGTCAATCTAATTCCTAAAGTTCGATTCAAACAAACTTGGCTTGGGAGCCATTTTATTCCTATTCTTTTCGTTTTTGTATTCTTATCCATCATCACCTTGTTGTTTGGAGAAAGAAATATTCCACTAATTCCAGGACTTAAGCTATACGGTTCAGTAGGTATTATTTCAACATTATTTGTTTTAGGTGCGATTGCCACTTTTTTTGTTCAACGTTTTGGGCTGAAAAGAGCAAAATCAAAAGCCCAGCTTATTATTATTTTGTGCTTCATCCTCGGAAGCGCAGTATCACTTACCGTAGAAAAGTCCTTTGGAAGCCTGGCACAGCACCAAAAGGACAGAATAGAGTTATTTCTTGGTTTAAAGGAGGACCCCAACGGAAAAGACTATAATCGAAATAGGGCTATGGCCGCAGTGGGATCAGGAGGACTTTTAGGTAAAGGATATAAAAACGCCTCTGTTTCAAGCGTTAGAACCAACCACGTCCCCGAAAGTGAAACAGACTTCATATTCTGTCCCTTTGCTGAAGAATGGGGTTTTATAGGTAGCTTTTCCCTCGTTACTGTATACATATTTATCATTGTTCGGATTTTAATTGTTGCCGAGCGACAACGCTCTCAATTCAATAGGATATATGCTTATTCCGTAGGAATGTTCTTTTTTTACCATTTTGCTGTAAATCTTGGGATGAATATTGGCTTTGCTCCTGTCATTGGAATCCCTTTACCTTTTTTCAGCTATGGAGGCTCATCTATGCTTTCGTTTTCGATTATGGTATTTATTCTATTAAAACTTGACAGCCAAAGAAGACACGTTCTTAGGTAAAAGATAAATTGTAATTTTGAATATTGATGGAGGAAGATAAGGACATAACAAAAATTGAAAAGCGCATCCTTTATGGCTTTTTTTGGTTCTTTGGATTGCTTCCATTAACCATCATTATTTCCCTTTACCTGTTTCAATCGGAGGATGATTTACCTCCTGTTTCTATGCTTGATAATCCCCCTGAACTTTTAGCATCAGACATTATTGCAAATAATGCGCGCGGTGAAAATGTGACCATTGGAAAGTTCTGGCAGGTAAACCGTTCAAGTGTGCCTTATTCCGAAATATCTACGAATGTGTTGGACGCGCTTATTTCAACAGAGGATGAACGATTTCTGGAGCATTCGGGAATCGATTTTCGGGCCCTCATGAGGTCTATCTCCTCTATGGGGAAAAGCGGAGGTGCTTCGACAATTCCTCAGCAGCTCGCCAAGCTTCTTTTTACACTTCAAAAAAGATCTAGAGACAAAAATGAAACAAAATCAACAAGCTCAAAATTCTTGGGTAAATTCGGTCGAATTAATGAAAAAGCACAAGAACATATAATTGCCACCAGACTTGAACAAAGATATACAAAGAAGGAAATTCTAACGATGTATCTTAATCAATTCGACTACTTATACAATGCTGTTGGTATTGAAAATGCAGCAACTGTTTATTTTAACAAAACAGCAGCTGAGCTTTCTAAAACGGAGGCAGCAACACTTGTTGGAATGTGTAAAAATCCCGGCCTGTACAATCCACATTCATACCAAATAAGAAACTATGCACGCAGACTTGCCTCAAGAAGAAACCTCGAACAAGAAGATATAAGTCAAAAAGATATCGACGCGGAACGTACAAAAGATTCGTTAAGGGCAATTAGTAGAAGAAATCAAGTGCTTTTCCAATGGCTTCGAAATAGCAATAACAACAACCCTGCACTATCTAATAAAATAAGTCGTAAAGAATATGATTCTTTAAAAATGACTCCCATTTTGGTAAGCTATACTACCGTAGATCACAAGGAAGGATTAGCCCCTTATTTTAGAGAGAGCCTCCGGCAAGAAGTAAGTAAATTACTGAAAGAAAAAGACAAAGATGGGGCTTATCGATATGTAAACAAGGATGGAAACCCTTATAATATTTACCGTGATGGACTGAAAATATATACAACACTGAATACCTCGTTACAAGAAAAGGCAGAAGCTGCCGTTGTGAAGCACCTAAGTGGTAAAGACCCATTAAATAAAAAAGCAAAAACAGTACCTTCTCTTCAAGAAAAATTTGATCGAAATAATAAAGGGCTAAGACGATTTCCTTTTTCAAATACCTTAAAAAAATCCACCGTTGAATCAATTCTTAATCGAGCGCAAAGAAGTAGCGCAAGATACTATGCAATGAAAAGATCAGGATTCAATACTGACGAAATTAACCAAGCATTTCAGAAGCCGACACCTATGAAAGTATTCAGTTGGAAGGGAGAAATTGATACCGTTATGACCCCTGCAGACTCCATTAAATACTATAAATCATTTTTACATACCGGACTTATTTCTATTGACCCTACCACTGGTTTTGTTAAAGCATGGGTGGGTGGAGCAAACTTTAAGCATTTCTCATATGACCATGCAAGACAAGGTAAAAGACAAGTCGGCTCTACGATAAAACCTTTTGTGTACGCTACAGCACTCTCAATGAAAGTAGTAAATCCCTGCACTAAATTCACCGAGGAAGAACACTGCGTAGATATTGTAGACGAAAACAATGTACTTCTAAGCCAATTTTGCCCAGGAGGTGATGCGGCAGAAACCGTGAGTCTCGGGATAGCGAAGTCGTCGAACCCTACCACAGCAGGTGTTATGCGTAGAATGGGGCGATTTAATTCATTTCGCAAAACAGGAGGACCATTTCAAATTGACAAACTACTTAAAAAAATGAATATCTTTCTAAGGCCTGAGGATCTTGTTCCAGCCATGTGTCTTGGTAGTATGGACTTGTCCTTGTATGAAATAGTTTCAGCACAATGTGTTTTTGTAAATGATGGCGTTTACAACAAGCCAACCACCATTGAGCGCATCGAAGACAGGAACGGAAAGGTTATTTATGAGGCGCATCAAGAACGTAAAAAAGTATTGAGCCCAACCGTTGCCCATGAAGTTTTAAAAATGATGCTCGGAGTGGTACAAGGGGGCACGGGGTCCAGCCTGAGGGGTTCATGGCGGCCATGGGGAGGAATTACTGCTCAAACTGCAGGTAAAACAGGTACTACACAGAACAATTCAGATGGCTGGTTCATGGGGTTAACTCCCGAGCTGGTGACAGGTGTTTGGGTTGGGGCCGAAGACCGATCTGTACGTTTTAAAACAATGGCATGGGGACAAGGTGCAAGAATGGCACTGCCTATTTATGGATATTACATGCAAAAGGTCTATGCCGATAAAAGAATAAATCTTTCAACTGAGGATTTTGCCGTTCCTGAAACGTATAATCCGGAAGAATTTAAATGCGAAGAAAATACAACGCCAGAAAACGGAGTCGAAGGTGGCGAAGAACCTGATTTTTAAACTATGAATAAAGTAATAAATAACGTAACGGAAGCCTTAGTTGGAATTGAAGACAATATGACGCTGATGCTCGGAGGTTTTGGGCTTTGTGGAATTCCTGAGAACTCCATAGCAGAGCTCGTAAAAATAGGTGTCACGGGACTAACTTGCATAAGCAACAATGCAGGTGTAGATGATTTTGGCCTTGGGCTGCTTCTGCAGAACAAGCAAATTAAAAAAATGATTAGCTCTTATGTCGGAGAAAATGATGAATTCGAAAGACAAATGCTCTCTGGAGAATTGGAAGTTGACCTCATACCACAGGGAAGCTTAGCAGAAAGATGTCGAGCAGGAGGTGCTGGTATTCCCGCTTTTTTCACCCCAGCAGGATACGGAACAGAAGTAGCAGAAGACAAAGAAGTTCGTACTTTCAATGGAAAGCCCCACATTCTGGAAAGCGCCCTTACGGCAGATTTTGCCATTGTTAAGGCTTGGAAGGGAGATACGGAGGGGAATTTAGTTTTTAAAGCTACAGCGAGAAACTTCAATCCGATGATGGCAATGGCTGGCAAGGTTACCATTGCCGAAGTAGAAGAATTGGTTCCAGCAGGCGGCTTGAATCCAAACGAAATACACACTCCTGGTATTTTTGTACAGCGGATTTTTCAAGGAGAAAAGTTTGAAAAAAGAATAGAACAAAGAACAACAAGAACTAAATAATATGGCACTAGATAAAAAAGGTATCGCGCAAAGAATTGCGCAGGAGCTCAGAGATGGCTGGTACGTTAATTTAGGAATTGGTATCCCAACACTTGTTGCAAACTACATTCCAGTTGGAATTGAGGTTGAGTTTCAGTCAGAAAATGGTGTGCTCGGTATGGGTCCATTTCCATTCGAAGGTGAAGAAGACGCCGACCTCATCAATGCAGGAAAACAAACCATTACGACCATGAAAGGGGCATCCTTTTTTGATTCCGCTACATCATTTGCGATGATTCGTGGGCAGCATGTACAGCTGACCGTATTGGGAGCCATGGAGGTCTCAGAAAACGGAGACATCGCAAACTGGAAAATCCCAGGTAAGATGGTAAAAGGAATGGGAGGAGCGATGGACCTAGTTGCTTCTGCTGATAATATTATTGTCGCCATGATGCATAGCAATCGTGCTGGTGTTTCCAAGCTTCTTAAAAAATGCTCCCTGCCGCTCACAGGTGTTGGCTGTGTAAAAAAGGTTGTTACAGACCTTGCGGTTCTTGAAATTAGAGAAGGTGCTTTTCATTTGGTTGAAAGAGCACCTGGAGTGAGTGTTGAAGAAATACAATCAAAAACAGAAGGAAACTTAATTATTAACGGAGAGGTCCCAGAAATGTCACTTTAAATTCATGCAAAAATTAGCATCCAAATATACCATTGCCATAAAAGCAGCCGTTGAGGCTTCTCATAAGATTATGGACATTTATGAAAATGAATTTGATACCATAATCAAAGATGATGGCTCACCACTCACCAAAGCAGATTTAGCATCTACCAAAATCATCCATAAGCACCTTGAGCCGCTGAGCATTCCTATCACAGGAGAGGAAACAGATAAAATGCCCTTTTCCGAACGTAAAAACTGGACGGAATGTTGGTGCGTAGATCCATTGGATGGGACAAAAGAATTTATCAACAGAAATGGTGAATTCGCCGTAAATATTGCCCTATTGCGTGATGGGAAACCTGTCTTTGGACTTATTGCCTCTCCAGTGCAAAAACTGATGTATATCGGAGGGATTGAAACAGGCGTTTTTAAGATCGAATTTGCTTACATAGAAAATAGGATAAAATGGGAGCCCATAAATACCCCTAATTCAGTCAATGACCCTATTTTGATGACTTGTTCAAGAAGCCACCATTCTGGTCCTGTCATTCATTTTATCAATGACCTCAAAAAAATATCTCCAACCGTAGAATTCGCAAAAAAAGGTTCCTCCTTAAAGTTTTTTGATTTGGCCAGTGGAGCAGCTGACGTCTATCCAAGATTTGCGCCCACTATGGAGTGGGATATCGCAGCGGGTCAAGCCATACTCGAAGCACTTGGTGGCTCAGTAGTACATGCAGAAACAGGACTGCCCTTGCGCTACAACAAAGAGAACCTAACCAATCCTTATTTTATCGCCAAAACAAAACCGCTTTTAGCCCTATCTTCATGAAAAAGATAAGCTGCATTATTGTGCTTTTTAGTGCCGTATTTGTGCATGCACAAGTAGAATCTTTAGCTGGCAATAATTATTTCCGGGACGCCTCCCAAAAACCAGGTTTTCAAATAGATGAGCTCTCTGCGTATATAAAAAAAGATAGCGCTCAAGTCTCCTTTCGTGATAAATTAAAGAAGCACTTCATGGATGCATACCTCTTTGAGGTTCATGAAAAAAATGTAAACCTATATCTATCTCCTGTAGTCAATTTTCAGGCGGGAACGAATTGGCTGGATGAAGATGGCCCAACCTTATACCAAAACACTCGGGGTATATACGTGAAAGGGACCCTACTTAAGAATTTCTCTTTCGCCACAACCTTCGTAGAAAATCAAGCGCGGTTCAGCAAGTATGAAAATAATTTTATCTCGAGCCACGGAGAATTTTATCCCAATGCATCAACCATTCAACAAAACGGTGTGGTCCCAGGCGGAGGCAGAACGAAACCATTCAAGGAGGGTGGATATGATTACGGCTATGCCATAGGTTCGTTTCTATACAAACCCACTGAAAGCCTGGAAATACGTGCAGGAAACGCACCTGCCTTTGTGGGTTCGGGTTACCGTTCTTTGATCCTTTCGGACAACAGCTATCAGGCACCTAGCATTGACATCAAATACACCTTTCTAAAAAAATGGAGTTACGGTATTCGTAGGACAAGATGCTTTAATTTGATACGTAAAACAGCTTTTTCAACGGTAGAGGGCTATTATCAACCTAAGGCTTCTTCAAGACATTATTTAAACTACCGAATCAATCAAAACATCACGCTTGGAATCTCTGAAAACTCCATTTGGTCCATGGGAGATACCGCTACCATAAGGCCTAATGCATTCTATTATGCTCCCGTCCCCTTTCTTGGGTTAACCCAGTCCACAAATCATACAATTTATGGATTTGATGCCTCTGAAGTGGTCGGAAAGAAAACAAAATTTTACCAACAATTTGTGCTTTCTGGGCTTGATCTATCGCAAATGGGATTCCAGTTGGGTGTTCGTTTCTATGACCTACTTCCAAGCTCAATGCTTCAGATCGAATACAATAAGGTGGGTGGTGAATTGTATACTGCTAAAACCCCAAACATGAGCTATACCCACTACAACCTTCCGTTGGCTCATCCAAAAGGACAGGGTTTTGATGAGCTAGTTATTCGGGCCAATGTATCAATCAAACGCGTTTATGGAGAAAGCAAGACAGTTTGCTACTGGCTTAAAAACTACAACGAACGCCACCTGCTTCCAATGGACAATGAAAGCCCATCAATTGATGACCTAATCATTCATCAACAGTTTGAATTGGGCTACCGAATCAATCCAAAAATCAACTTCTGCCTCTTTGGTCGTGCCGTTTTAAGAGTCTCGGATATTGACATCACACAAATGCTCATTCATATTGGCTTAAGTACAAATCTATTCAATAGCTACAATGACTATTAGGCACGCCATATTGTTTTTATGTTTGCTCTGTGCCGCTGGGTCATGGAGCCAAACTGATATTGGATATATAAATGTCTCCGTTGTTAAACATGAATGCCAAGGTTCTGCAAGGGGTATTGGTGACACGGTAACCTTTTATATAGATTCAATTCCTATTCAAAGAGGATTGTCGAATGAAACCAAAAAAGAAATAAGAGAAGAACAATTCAAAAACCATTTAAGTCTAAAACCCAACATTAGGGTGAATAATTATGACTTTGGTTTTCGTCTTTCAAAAGATTCAGAAAAAACAATGAATCTGGTCCCATTAGTAGATTTGGGCACTCAATACAACACAAGCTTAAATCGCTTGAATCATCGAAATGGAATGGGTTTTTTGCTTGAAGCACGACCCATTAAAAAAAGTTATGTTCGAATTGGTGGACTCGTGAATATATCAAATGCGGAAAGCCTCAATCCCGGAAACATTAATCTAACGGACATTGGTGTATCACAAAAGCTTTGGATCATGCCCATGACTCGGTTGGCTTATACACCTAATGAGGTATTCTGTTTTCAGGCCGGTTATGACAGGAATTTTATCGGGTCTGGGAGGCGATCTCTCTTTTTAAGTGACTATGGAAAGCCCATGCCCTTTGGACAGATACGTGCCACATTTTGGCATATGGAGTACAGTATAAACTATCAGTTTTTATCCGAAAATTTCAATGGCCAGAGACAATCTAAATACATTACAAATCATCACCTCAGCTGGAACATTTTACCGTGGCTAAATTTTGGGGTTTTTGAAGCTGTTGTTTTTCAGCCAAAAGACACCTTACTCAATAGAGGGTATGATGTGGAATACCTCAATCCTTTTGTGTTTTATCGCCCACAGGAATATTCAATGGGTTCCTCAGATAATGTCATTATAGGTGCATCGCTCAATGCAAAAATTAAAAATACGACAGTGTACTCGCAAATTGTGCTAGATGAATTTTTACTTTCAGAAATACGGGCCAGAAGCGGATGGTGGGCCAATAAGTTTGGTGCTCAGCTTGGTATTATGGGAAGACTTTCTGATAAACTCTCTTACCGAGTTGAGGGCAACCTCGTTCGTCCCTATACTTTTTCTCATTTGACTCCTCTTCAGGTCTATGGCCATAGAGGGTCCGCACTCGCCCATCCATACGGCAGTAATTTTAAAGAAATACTCACAGAATTGAATTGGACCAATAATTTGGACTCAAAATTAAAGCTTCGGTTTTTTGCTTCGTTCGGTGTAAGAGGAACAGATACGGATAGCTTAAATTACGGTTCAGACATTTATGAAAGCTACATCAATCGACCCAATGATCGTGGAAATTATATAGGTCAAGGCATAAAGCAAACCTTTTTTATTACAAACACAAGAGCATCATATCCAATATTAAACAAAGGCCGAATAAATGCCTTCGCAGAGCTTCAAACGCAATACATCAAAATGGATGGATTTCAAAAATTAAGCTTCTTACCGATGTTTGGAATTCGATCCTATTTGTGGAACGATTACAGAAACTATTGACATGAGCGGTGAACAAAAAAACAACCCCCTGCATGGTGTAAAACTTGCAGACATTCTGGAGGCTTTGGTCACAGAATATGGATGGGAGGAGCTCGGCTACCGCATAGACATTCGGTGCTTCAATTATGACCCGTCAATCAAGTCAAGCCTAAAGTTTTTAAGACGTACCCCTTGGGCCCGAGAAAAAGTAGAACGCTTATATTTAAAAACGTTTTAGCAATGCGCAGAAAGAAATTTAAGAAGTCTAAATTTATTACGGGAGCAATTCTTATTTGCATCTTCGGGGGCTTTTATTTGTTCTCATCGAAACCCGAAGCTATTAAAAAGATTGTTAAAAAAACGATTAATTATACCAAGCTGAAAGTTTCGGGTTCTTATAGCGCTCAGCTTAAAGATAAAATGTCGGCATATATAAATACTGTCGAACGGACAGGGATCACGCCTTGCAGAGATGAGGGGGATATAAAGTCCCGCAGAAATCTTTATAAATTGGAAGCCGGAAGCTACTATTCAATTGATCGTTTAGATTACAGCCATGCATACCTCTCCAAAAAAGGCAAAGCATTACTCGAGCGTATTGAAGCTGATTTTGGAGAAAAAATAAACACTACAGACCTTCGCGACTCACGCTTTATCGTAACCTCCTTAACTAGAACAAAAGAAAATGTAAGGCGACTGAGAAGGAACAACGGAAATGCCAGTGACCGAAGTGCACATATGTATGGCGGATGTTTTGACATCACTTATGCGCGATTTGAAAATGACAAAAAGAAACTTACCGCCAATGATATTTATCGTTTAAAAGAGACCTTAGCAAAGGTCATCTTTGAACTAAAAGAAAAGAAAAAGTGCTGGGCAATCACTGAAAAAAGACAACCATGCTTTCATGTCGTAGCGCGATAAAACTTCGGCTTTTTATTTAGATACAAGAGCTGATTGTCTTTGATTCATTCTGTAAAAATCAAATCAATATAAGGGACTGCATAATTCAGCAAAGACCCACCTCCCGATGGGTTCGCTTGGTAAAAGTTAGTACTTGTTATTGTCATTGCGCCTTCTGTGTATGGAAAACTCATTTCACCTCTACGAGCAACTCTACCAATAAGATTACTAAACTGCCCATTGGCATTATTCAACAAGATGGTTCTTCTTAAAGTATAGGTTACTCCTGACTGTATAACAATCGTTGATGCTAAAGGGGCAGCAAATGGCGAATTAATCGTTGATGATGGAGTTACGAAAGAGGTTTCTGTTGAAGAAAAATTGTGATTACCAGAATAAATAATCATACCGGTTGAACTGTCAATTATTTCCATCAAATAAAGGGCCGAAAAGATTTCGGGTTGACTTTGGTAACCAATCTCACAGACTTCTTTATCTTCTGAAAGGACAAACGAATATTCATGAACTTCTGTATCGAAGAAAACTTCATCCGTATGTTCATTCAAAATCATACTTTGAAAAATTGATTGAAATGAAGATGAAGAGTGATCGCATGAAATTTTGACCTTCTGTTTTCGACAAGAAAAACCTATTAATAGAAAGCTAAGAAGCCAAGCGTACATACTTAAACTATTGTGCATCATACATTTACAAACGTCAGATAAGTCTGTTTATTGTCTATTACTATTCGATGAACAAGTTGGTTGGATTGTTTTGCAATAATTTTATTAATGCATGACAATTGCGTATCTTGTCTAAAAATCATGATGCCCAAACTAGTCTTTTTCTTATTTAATATCTTCCTTTTCGGGGCCTCATGTTGTTATAGCCAAATTTTACGTGTTGGTCCTTACCTGCAGGATGCGAATACGAACTCTATGACCATCATGTGGGAGACAAATGCAATCGATGAAAGTATTATCAAATGGGGTCCAACAAGCGATTTAGGCAATACATCGCTAGGGACTTTTGTAACAGGCAGCGGTCTTTCTCGAGTACATACTGTTGTTGTAAATGGGCTCAGTCCTGATACGAGATATTATTATCGCATAGAAACAAATGATGTTCAAAGTGATATTTTTGACTTTGTAACTCCGCCTTTACCGAATAGCGAAAAAAACTTCAATATCGTCTCTATGAGCGACATGCAACAAGACGGAAGCCATCCCGAAGTATTCAGTGATATCATAAACAATGAGCTTATCCCTTTTGTCAATGAAAAGTTTGGCAACGGACTCGCCACGGACATTGCCTATGCCTTCATACCTGGAGACCTGGTAACGACTGGGAGTAACTACCCTTCTTGGAAAAACACTTTTTTTAACCCAGCTCAAGCCTTGTTTCAGCATGTTCCGGTCTATCCCGTTGCCGGGAATCACGAACAAAATTCAGCCAATTATTTTAGGTATTTCACGCTGCCTGAAAACGGAACAAACCAAAGCGACTATCTAGAACACTGGTACTATAAGGACTACTCCAACGTTCGATTGATCGGACTTGAATCAAACAGCGGTTACAGAATTCAAGAACAGCTAGACTGGCTGGAAAATGTACTAAATGGCGCCGCAGAAAATCAAGATATTGACTTTGTTTTTGCACAATTGCACCACCCGCACCACTCTGAGCTTTGGATTGATGGAAATACAGATTATACAGGACAAGTCATTGAAAAGCTCGAAGCGTTTTCGTCTTCATCTGGAAAACCAAGTGTGCACTTTTTTGGCCATACACATGGGTACTCACGAGGTCAAAGTAGAGACCACCAGCACTTAATGGTAAATGTCGCCTCTGCAGGGGGAGCTATCGACAATTGGGGGGAATATGACCAACAAGATTATAAAGAATACTCCATAAGCACGGACGATTACGGATTCATACTTGTCGAGGTAGAAGCAGGAGAAGATCCACAGTTTTTATTATCACGCGTGAGTCATGGAAGCTTCGAAAACGGATTGGTCAATGCAGAAGTTAGAGACACCATACGAATCATGAAAAACAATATTCCTCCGGATCAACCACAAGGATTATTTCCAAATGAAGGTGCTGCACTCAGACCAAATTGTATTGAATTCATGGGGTCAGACTTTTATGACAACAATGGTGGACTTCAAGGAGCTGTACACTGGCAAGTGTCTACCGATATTAGCTTTGAAGACCTCGTATATGACGATTGGTTTCAACATGAAAACTGGTATTTCGATGAAGACCTTGAAGCGGGTAACAGCATGACTCAAAAAGAAATTTCGAGCCTTGAAGAAAACACCAGCTATTTTTGGCGTGTACGTTACCGTGATCGAAACCTATCATGGAGTGAATGGTCAAACGGTATTTCTTTTACCACGACAAACTCGGCACTTTCTGAAAATTTATTACTCAACCCTGGAGCCGAGAATGGAACAGAAAGCTGGAACGAAACATCAGGAGCATTCGAAGCAATTCTCAGTGGAGAATGTGCGGGTAATGATGCTCATACGGGAAGCTATTTATTCGCTGTGGGAGGGGTTTGTGAGCCAAATGCGTATGGCGAGGGGTATCAAGAAGTCTCAATAGATACTTTTGCTGAAGCTATAGATAATAGCTCTGCTCTTGTAAAGTTTGGCGGCTATCTTAGTAACTATTCGGGCTCAGATATTCCTGCGTTCAAGCTTGGCTTCTATGACAATTCGGGAGGACTGCTCTCAGAGACGAATACTTATGAAAACCAGAGTTCGAGCTGGACTTTTATTCAAGATTTGCAGGCCATCCCGATTGGTGCAAGAAAAATAAGAATGGTGCTCATGGGGACACGAAATGCCGGTACCGACAATGACTCATACTTCGATGAACTTTTTATTAAAGTGCAAACCACAATAGAAGATTGTGAGTCTCTTGAGGCAGGTTTAAAAAACCCTACCGAAACACCTCCTATTAAAATATTTCCCAACCCTTCTAGCGGAATGATATCACTCGAAGTAAATGCTTCAATGGCAGGAAAGACTTTCTACATTTCAAATGTAAGTGGCGAAACTACTTTTAAAGACAAACTAAAACAAGGCACACATTCGTTTGATTTAAAGCATTTGAA
>CAJXCU010000051.1 GCA_913051935.1 uncultured Flavobacteriales bacterium | reverse complement strand
CGTACGGAGCACTCATGGAAATTAATGATCTTTCAAAAGCAGCAATACTTCGTGTTAATACCCAGGCATCAAAATCCCTTCCATAAATATCTTGTGCCGCCTTTTGATATACTGAGTCTTGACGCAAGAGTGGAGTAAGTTGCTTCATATTATGCCCCATTTCAGATGGCTCTTGTAAGGGCACAAGTACCTGAAGCTCAAGTGTCTTTAAGTGCGCATCAAACATAACTGAAGGCAAAAAAGCAGCATTCAAAAGCGTTGGTGAATTACGTTCAGTTTTCTGACCATTGATACCCAGACTCTTTTTCTTTCCGTCAGTAAATGCCAAGTCCGGTTTGTGACATGATGCACAATTAATCGTATTGTCTTTCGACAACCGGGTATCGAAAAATAGTGCTTTTCCCAATGCTATTTTCGCAGAATCCATAGGGTTATCTCCTGGGATGGGTGTACTCACATATTCATTTAAATCAGGTAAAGACTTGCACTTCCAAAAAGACAAGCCTAGGATGAAAAAACCGAAAAAATAAACGGCCTTTCTAAGCATCAGGGAAGTATATATTTTATGGTTTCTAATTCTACACCTTCTTGATTGAATAGAGAGACAAATACGACTCCTTTCTGCTCTAAATCAAGATTCAAATCAGATGTACCGGAAAGACTTTGACTTAGAATTAGGCGTCCAAGCTGATCGGTTACCCTAAGTAGTTTGGCTTGGCTTGGGATGTTAGCCACATTTAAACCTTTCGCATTGTGATAAACGAACGACTGAGCATTTATATATTCAGGGATAATGGCTTGAGCTGCAACTGAAAAAACCTCATCCGTGATTAGATTACTCATCATTTGAACATTTTCAGGCCCAGCACCGTGGCTGACGAGCATCGTTGTAAATTCAATAGAATTAAACCATCTATCAACATTACAATAAAGCTCAATGTCAATTTGTGTACTCGATGTTTCCGTCGGGATTATATCGAGGCTTACCTGCTTTGCGAGCTGCGGTCCTACATTATGTAATTCAAAAAACGGCATTCCTGCAGTAACAACATGCATGTACCCAAAAGCCCATCCCCAATACATCCCAGGATCTTGAAAGCTAAGTGGATGATCTGGCGGATAAGAAGAAATATCAATTGCATCAGCCCCATCTTGGGTGTTAAACCTCGAAGGTACACCTAAAGTAAATTCAATATGTTCAACATCTTGAACATCGTAATTGCCGAGAAAAAGGGTATAATCCTCCATAGTCGCTAAATGCACCGATGGCAATGATGTAAACTCCTGACCACCATCATGGGTAATAATGACATCTGAAACGTAATAATTTAAATAGTCAATCGAAAATGACTGATCTGAGGGGTGCGTATAGGTTGTACCCAACTCAAAAGGCTCTCCCAGAAAAACAGGGTTTAGATTAAGAAATATACTTTTTTGACCGGCTGAAATTAGTGGCACAAAAAACAATAAGCAAAGTATAAATATTGATTTCATTGTATTTAAGATTTTTTAGCGATGTATAAAATTTCTTTACTCATTAAACGGAACCTTTCTACCTCCGTTGGCTCCCAGGCCTTATTCATATCAAATTCGTCGACAGTGAACCCTGCCTTTTTAAGCCATTGAGGATAATCTAAACCAAATAGACGCACATGGTCTTTTTGCCAAAAATGTTTCTCTCTTTCCGAAGGACTAGTGATGCTTCCGTCCTCATAGGTCTCCTTTCGAGTCACGTCCTGAGGAACCTGCATGATTGCCCATCCACCGGGCCTCATAACCCTTTTTAACTCTGACATGCAGCGAATTGGATCGGCTACATGTTCCATCACATGGTTACAGAAGACTACATCGTATTTATTGTCTTCTAGCGGAATATCATGCAAATCAAAGTGCATATCTGCAATCGGGGAGACCAAGTCCGCAGTCATGTAATCCAAGTTTTTTTGCTGCTTAAAATGGGGTAAAAAACACTGTTCGGGTGCAATGTGCAGAACCTTCAACTTGGGCGAAGTGAAAAAATCAGTCTCTCTTTTGAGATATAGCCACATTAATCGATGCCGTTCAAGCGTTAAATCATATGGACAAAGAACATTTTCGCGATGGGCAACTTGTGACCCATAGCTTAGAAATTTAGAAAAAGAACGCTCACAAACAGAGCATTCAACAGCAGAACCTCTGTATAAAATTGGTGCAAAAAACTTGAAGATGTAACTCAAGCGAATCAGTAATGGCCGAGGTAATTTATTTAATAAAAATTTATAGAGCTTCTTCACACCAATAAAGGTACAACAATCAGAAAAGATATTGTGTACTTTTGAGATACCAACATATAGTACATGAAAAATTATTTGATCATTCTTTTTTGCATTAGCTTTTCGATTATGGCACAAAACAACCTTCCTTCTGCACCAATTAAAAATAAAACACTTACAAAGTTCGGGCACGAAAGAGTGGATCCGTATTATTGGATGAATGAACGTGATTCAAAAGGTGTATTGGAGTACATTGAACAAGAAAATAAATACTGTGAAGCTCACTTTTCGAAGCTAGAGCCCTTAGTTGACACTTTACTAAATGAACTAGAAAGCAGAATAGATCCAAACGAACAAAAATCTCCATTTTGGTACAACGGAAGGCTATACCAATCTCGAAATGAAGAGGGTATGGAATATGAGAAAATATACCAAATCAAAGATGAAAAAGCTTCACTGTTTTTTGACGAGAATGAACGCGCAAAGGGTCAATCGTTTTATGACCTTGCGGATTGGGAGATATCCCCCAACAACAAATATCTTGCGGTTGCTGAAGACTTTAAAGGAAGGAGACAAAACACCATTTCGATAAGAAAAAATAAAAATGGAGACTATTTAGACGACCGGATTGAAAACTGTAACGGAGACATCCTCTGGTCGAACGATAATAAAACCATCTATTATATTAAAAAGGATCCTCAAACCCTAAGAGAGTATCAAGTTTATCGGCATACGATTGGGACAAAAAACACAGAAGATATACTTGTTTATCAGGAAGACGACGAAAAGTACAGCGTATATTTTTCAAAATCTAAAACAGGAGATTACATCTTTATCAATTGCTACAGTTCTTTGACTTCAGAAACACTATGGATTGATGCCAATAATCCTAGATCAGTTCCTCAAATTTTTCTAAAAAGAAAGCAAGGACATTTGTACGCTGTTACCCATCATGGAAATGGATTTTATATCACAAGCAATGACAATGCACCAAACTTCAAAATCCTTTTCGCTCGGACGATTCCAAAAAGCCTGAGTCAATGTGAAGAGTTTCAAAAAACCAGCAAAGAAACATATATTAACGGAATCTCCGCTTTTGAGGAATTCCTAGTCATTCAAGAGCGAACAAAAGGATTGAATAGAATCAAAATTTATCCTTTTGAATCGCAAGAAACAAAATACATAGCGTTTGACGAAGAAACCTATTATTTAGGCTTATCAATGAATGATGACTACAAGTCTAACACTCTTTATTATACATACAACTCAATGACCACTCCTTCGAGTGTTTATGCCTATGATATGTTTACCGGAAAGCAAAGTCTTTGGCACCAAAAGCAAATCATGGATCCAGCATTTGATACGAAAAACTACAGGTCTGAAAGGATCTGGGCAAGAGCCAACGATGGTACAGAGGTGCCTATTTCATTGGTTTATAAAAAAGGTACTGACCTTAAAAAAGCTCCACTGCTGCTATATGGATATGGCTCCTACGGAATAACTATTCCCGATGTATTCAGTGTATCTCGATTGAGTCTTCTTGACCGCGGTTTCGTCTATGCCGTCGCACACATTCGCGGTGGTAAGTATATGGGTGAGCACTGGTATGAAAACGGAAAGTTCATGAAAAAAATAAACACTTTCACGGACTTCATTGATGCCGCGGAGTATCTGGGCCACATGGGCTATTGTGATGCCAATCGAATTTATGCGCAAGGAGGAAGCGCAGGAGGGTTACTCATGGGAGCAGTAACAAACATGGCCCCCTACCTCTGGAAAGGGGTTGTATCTCAAGTTCCTTTTGTAGATGTTTTAACCACAATGCTTGATGAAACGATTCCTTTAACAACATCAGAATACGAGGAGTGGGGGAATCCAAATGATGAAGCTTATTATTACTATCTACTAAAATATTCCCCTTATGATAATATTAAAAACATGGAGTATCCGGCAATGTATATTACTACTGGATACCATGACTCTCAAGTGCAGTACTGGGAGCCTTTAAAATATGTTGCGAAAATGAGGAAGTACAAAACGGACGAAAACCCATTTCTATTTGACTGTAATATGGACGCAGGGCATGGTGGCGGTTCCGGAATAAGCAACGAAAGAAAAGAAACAGCAAAAGTATATGCCTTCATTTTGGGGATGGAAAATAAAAATCAGTAGTACACTCCTACTGATTTCCTTTTTAGGAAGAGCGCAAGACGATACAATACCTATAGAGGACTTTAAAAACAAAAAAGTTCTATACCTTGATGTTGGCTATCGAAGTGCACCATTTAACATTGATTGTCCAATTGGTGTAGAAACTGCAACACTCAAGTATAAGAACAATTTTAGAACACTTTTAGGTATTGGTTTTGCGCATAAATGGTTTCACCTTCGCATGGGCTTCCCGATCTTGAATTATGTTAAGTCAGTTGAAAAATGGGGGGAATCGAACCAGTTCAGTTTAGGTCTAAATTTTACAGTAAAAAAATTCTTTTTCGATTTTGACTTTAGTACTGTTCAAGGATACGCAATCCAAAACTATAGTACCATTGATAGCACCTATGATGCATCGCATCTTAGTGTTCCGGGAATAGGTACAACTAATTTTAGCTTAAACAGCTGGTATTTCCATGACCACGACTTTAAAATGAGTGCACTAAGAGGGATTCAAGCGCACTATAAGGAGCCTGTTCATACCTGGTATATAAAAGCTACCGTGAATGTCTTCGGGGTCGATAATAATGGCGCATCCATCGTACCTTCATCAATAGTAGAGGTATTATATAATGATCAAATACAAGCCTCTACGCTATCTGCATTTGATTTCGGAATCATTCCAGGATACGCTTATGTAAATCGAATCAAAAACTGGCAGTTTTCAGGATGGCTCGGGCTTGGTGCCGTGGTGCAATCTAAGTTCTATTTTTCAGACGAAAACAGAGGGTTCTTGGGGCTGGCTCCCCGATACGACATCAGACTTTTAGGTGGTTATTCGAGTAAAAAGTTTTTTACGTTTGTTGTGTTAGAATTTGACAATAAGTCGATTCGTTTTTCTGATTTAAAATACAACCTCAACTCACACAGTATAAAAATTGTTGGTGGAATACGCTTCGGAAAATGAGTTTAAATTTCAGATTTTCAGCTGAACCCACTCAGATGAAATACCAACGTTTAGTTTTATAAAGTAGATTCCTTTCTTAAGGTTTCTTATTGGGAAATACACTTGGTTTTCACTAAGCTCAATGCTTGAAATTGTATTTAGGTTACGATCTGCGATTATAACCATTGGCGTGGATTCAAAGATTCCGTTCTTTTCAAATAAGAGCTGCATAGATACATCTTGCGTCAATGATATAAAGCCCATATGAAGCTTCTCATTTTGTCTGTCTCGCATAAAGCGCTTGGTCTTTTTAGCACGTGCATCACTTTGGTTAATGTTACTGTTCTCGATTGGGGCAGCAATTACAGGTTCAGTGGCCGCAGTTTCTCCATTTGGTATTTTCGAAGCTGAAAAACCATCCACAGGTTGCCAGACCCGCATGTAATCGACATAAAAATCACTCGGTAGCTTCGTGTGCTTGTTGATTCCTGGCCCAAACGCTTTCCCATCCTGGGCAACCGCCAAATTGGCGATTAAATTCATACTTGTTGCAAAATCTCCTTTAAACGTTGCTGACTCTTGACCGTTGAGATACATTTTAATTTCTCCTGGCCTCCAGATTCCTGAGTATACTACAAACTCATCTGTAATAGGCTGATTCGTTTTGATCCATGCTCCCCATTTCTTTTTTCGACCAAACCATCCTGTCTTAAAACGATTACAATCATTGGGGCAATGCACATCCACATGAAAATGCTTCGGCTTTTCACCTTTCATCTCCATAAAATCAATTTCCTCATTTGGGAACCCCCCGTACAGCCAAAATGCAGGCCACAATCCTCTTCCACTCGGAGATTTACAACGGGCCTCAAAATAACCGTATTTAAATTGTTGTTTGCTCCAGACCGCGGAGCTTAGATAATGGAGCTCAACTTCATTTCCATTTCGTATTGGAACTTCTCCATTTGCCGCACCGCCTGTTTCCAACATCCATTTGGGAAAAGCCCTCCATTCACTTGTAGTATCTGCCGATAATTTTAATAAGCCGTTGCCTTGAGACACCATTTTTTTATCCGCATAAGAACCCTCATCGGCCAACAATCCTCCCCAAGGGTAATTCGGGTGCCAAATTGATTCATTTATATTCGAACCATTAAACTCATCCCCAAAGAAATAATTCCATTGCTGAATCGTATCTTTTTGAACCTTCCACAAAACAGGATTTATTTGCGCAGATAGGGATGTTGAAATAAACAATACTAGAAATAACCGCATTTACTCTTTGATAAAAATATTCTTAGGTTCCGTGAAAAACTTTAAGGCCTCCCAGCCTCCTTCGCGGCCAACACCTGACGCTTTTACTCCACCAAATGGCGTCCTTAAATCCCGAACAAGCCAAGAGTTCACCCAAACAATTCCAGAATGAATATTATTCGCGATGCGGTGCGCTCTTTTTAAATTCGATGTCCAAACTGTAGCAGACAAACCATATTGTGTAGAATTGGCCATTTTTAATACTTCTTCTTCAGAATCAAAAGGACAAAGTGTAACAACAGGACCAAAAATCTCTTCCTGATTCGTTCGACAGTCATAAGTAAGCCCCTCTATGATTGTTGGGGCAATATAAAATCCGTTATCGTAAGGCGGCTCCAATGTAACTTGATTTCCACCAGCAAGTATTGTGCCCCCCTCATCTTTGGCCAATGAAATATAAGAAAGAACCTTTTCCATGTGATCTCTGGATACCACAGCACCCTGCTTTGTATCTTCCTCCGATGGAATCCCAACCTTCATCCGCAAAACTTTTTCAACAAAGGACTCCTTGAATTTATCATAGATCGGACGCTCGATAAAAATACGAGACCCACAGAGACAAATTTGCCCTTGATTGGCAAAAGATGAACGTACTGTTGTACTCAGCATATCATCGAAATCACAATCCGCAAAGATGATATTGGGGTTTTTACCTCCTAATTCCAATGAAAGCTTTTTAAACATGGGTCCTGCCGTCTTTGCAATATGTGCCCCAGTAGCTGTACCTCCGGTAAACGAAACTGCTTTGATGTCAGGATGCTTTACGATTGCATCTCCAGCTTTTGAACCTAGACCGTGAACAATATTTAATACACCTGGAGGCAAACCTACTTCAGCTGCTACCTCTGACAATAAATAGGCTGTATATGGCGTGATTTCAGATGGTTTTGCCACCACACAATTACCAGAGGCCAGCGCAGGAGCTATTTTCCATGTAAATAGATAAAGTGGTAGGTTCCATGGGGAAATACAACCAACCACTCCAATTGGTTTTCTAGTCGTATAATTAATACCCACACCCTCCATGTAATGAGATTCAGAGGCAAAATGCAATACTGCAGTTGCAAAAAAGCTCAGATTTGAAACGGCACGAGGTATATCAACTTGACGTGCAAGACTTACAGGCTTTCCATTATCCAAAGATTCCGCTGTAACAAATTCATCCATTCGGTTTTCGATTCCTTTAGAAAGCCGCATCAATATTTCACTTCTTTCATTCAAAGACATCCCAGACCAAATTGGGAAAGCAGCCTTAGCAGCCTCGGTGGCATGGGCTACATCATCAATGCCAGAGTCTGGAATTAAAGAAAAAGGAACACCACGAGCTGGATCAATGTTCTCAATATATTCATCCGATACAGGGGGCTGAAATTTCCCATTAATATAGTTCTGTAGTTTTTTCATGAACGATTTGCAATTTCAACAAATGTCATAAAAAAAAACGGAATCCCACTTCTTGAATGATTTGCGTTCATTTTTCTAACTTCGCAGGAAAACAAATGTACGACTATGACCCTCAAAGAAGCACAAGAAAAAGTAGACCAATGGATTAAAAAATACGGTGTAAGATATTTCAACGAGCTAACCAATACGGCTATTTTGATGGAAGAGGTAGGTGAAGTAGCACGTATTATGGCAAGAAAATATGGCGAGCAGAGCAATAAAAAAAGTGATGAAGAAAGCAGCCTTTCAAATGAGCTAACCGACGTATTATTTGTTTTAATTTGTATTGCCAATCAAACAGGAGTGGACTTAGAAAAAGCCTTTGAAAAAAACATGGAAAAGAAAACAAAAAGAGACCATTCCCGTCATATAGAAAACAACAAACTTAAATAGGCATGGAAGAGTTTAATGCAGCCACGCGAAAACTATTGCGCTCAGGAAATGCATTGGTCATAGAGGCAAATATTGAAGCAAATTTCCCCCTTTTCGAGCATATTGTTACGGACTGTATTCCTGAACCTCAAGAAGGCTCCCCACGGGGAATTGTGGTCTGCAGTGATGACCAGACGGCTCGATCATTTTCTGAGTTTTTGGAAAAACCTTTCAGAGCATTGGATTTGACCCTAGACCTAATCGTTGAAAAAGGACAAAGAGTCAGACAAAGAAATGACTTGTTTTTTGGGACAGAGCTCATTGTCGGAACACCAAAAAGAATCTGTGAAATGTATTTTCAAAATGGATTCAACATAGGAGAGTTGAAGCTTTTTATGCTTTTAGATTTAAATACCATTCTGAAGCAAGGGCATAAAGGCTTTGTAAATCGACTTTCAGAAAGCTTACCAAAATGTAAAAAAGTTGTTGTTGAAACACAAAAGAGAGAAAAACGAATTACAGAATACCTTAATACCTTTATGGGAGGATATAAATCTATCCAAGAACTAAAAGATTTAGATTAAATCAAAGGCACTCACAAAAAATGGTCTTTTAATAGAATAGCTTGAATTTGCGTTACGCATAACTACATTTACCCTCTTAGCTCCAATGATTCGGTCTAAAATCCCCCAACTAAATCGATTTTTTACCTTCTCATAGACCACATCATTAGGGTCTACGAACCAGATAATGGAATTGGCCTTGTAAAGCGCTAAAGCAGCAGAGAAAAACCGTTCAAGTTTCTTGGCGTCAACATGGTGGGAAACTATATCTGGGCATAAAAAAAGATGAGCTTTCGGTTTAATCAGTTTTCTTAAAAAAGGAATAAAGGGCAATGCCTTAACCCATATAGAACCAAAGCGACCAGGTAAGCTATGGATCTTCCATTCGACTAGATTGAATTTGGCGTAAGCATCTACATCACCATGTGCATTTCTGAGCACTACAAACGGACCCTTTCTAATATGGGTATCAAAATACGCATCATAATGGCTGTAATCTTTTTTAACGAGGGCGGCTATCTCATTCCAATCTGAACTCATCGAAACTCCTTTCATTTTTCTAGGGTACAAACGGCTAAAAGTACGAGATATGATGGCAGTATAGGGACTAAAGCCAAATCGCTTGCTCATTTGCTGACTGCGCGAATTATCAGCCTCTATGTATGCATAGAAGGGCAATTCTTTTTGGGCTCCTAAGTTCTTAAAAACATCTTCAATACTTTGTTCCAAAAGGGAACGGCCATCCCTTTTTCGTTCGGTTCTGGAGTCGCTTTGAAAACGGGGATGAAAAGCAAAGTACCGCACATAAAAGGCAAAATCTCTTACACAAAATGTAACGTTGGCAATCATATGCCCATTTCTTTTTAACGCGAAAGATTTTGGCCGATCGGCTTCAAAA
The DNA here is from genome assembly GCA_913051935.1 of uncultured Flavobacteriales bacterium. Lineage (GTDB taxonomy): Bacteria > Bacteroidota > Bacteroidia > Flavobacteriales_D > Crocinitomicaceae > UBA952. The sequence goes on along the minus strand of CAJXCU010000051.1, from coordinate 6,825 downwards.
ATGCGCTTTCGAAGATCTACATGTGTATACCTAGCACCATTAGTTCCGAGTTCGGTGCCTTCAAGAAATGAAACAAGATCTTCAGTAATAACGTCCGATTCTTCCAATTCCATTTGGGAAACAAAGGTTATTGAGAGGCCTTATTCACACCTTTGTCTTTTACCGAATAGGCAATTGTCAAGGCATCGATATCTTGCAGCTGCTTTCGAATATCAAAAACCAAACCGCTTGGTGCGCTTTGGTCTGCTTTAACACAAGTAATAACTGCTTCAATTGGTGCAATCATTCTGGCTGGCTTTTGATCAAATTTATCTTTTTTCCATCGGGAAACTGCATTTGTAGAATACAAACCATCCGGTGTTGCTTGAACAACATTATCAAGGGATAAAGCGTAGCCAAATTTAAATGAAGAAGCTCGATTTGGGTTTCTAGGTGCACCCAAATACAAAAAATCAATTTCAGAACGCTGCTTATAAGGTGTCAAATCTTCGGTACGAGAACCTTCAGGTGCCGTGTACTTGACGGTAGGATCTGTCTCTTTACTTGTTGTGGCGACCATAAAGAAAAACAGGAGCATGAAGACAATATCTGGCAATGACGCTGTATTCATCGCTGGTGCTGATCTTTCTTCTACTTTTCTAAATTTAGACATCAGTTTAATTTTTAGGCGTAACTTCTATAATTCTTGCTGGATATAAAATCTCAATTAAATCGAGTATTTCTTTATCGCGAGCATCTGAATCTTGATTATACCTTTGTTTTACCAAAGTATAAGGCTCTCCAAAAAGTTCTTTACATTTCGTGTTTCTTAATTCCACAACTGCCTCTTCAATTTCATTATGAATCTGTGTGAAAATTGAGTACGCCGTTGCTTCTTGAACTTCGATACGGATGTGTGCTTGTTTGTCAATCTCCCTTAGCTCAGACTTTCCGTAGAGTTTAATGGCTTTTTTCTTTTTGTTCCACTCCTCTAACGCAGAAGAGAAAAACTTTAATAGATCTGTCGCACCCACTTTATCTGCCTCTTCGATTTTTGTCTCTAATTCTGCCATACGCAGATCGCAAAGACCTGCTGTTGCAGTAGAGTAAAGAGGAAAGTTTTCTTCAGGCTTGTTTTTGATTTCACTCGTTTGATAAAAACGAAGGATAAAATCAGATATCATATCTGGGTCTGAAAATACGACATTACGAACCATCAGTTGATTCTGACTATTCGCCTTTATCGCAAGAATATTTCTCTTTTGAACATCAGGTAAATCCTCTGGTGGGATTTCTATTTTTTTGGGAATATTTCTGACGTACGCCTGATCTTTATCCATGGTTGTTGTTACAAGAAAGAACAGTAACAATAGGAAGGCGATGTCCGCCATAGACCCCGCATTAATTTCAGGTATATCTCTACTCGCCATAGCCTTATTTTCTTGATGATCTTAGCTTGCCCATAAAAGGGCCAAATACTACCACTAACAGACCGACTGCAATACAAATACCAATCGTATAAACCCCGGCTGATGTAGCTGCAATAACTGAATCACTTGCTTCGTGTCGAAGTGCTAACGACTTCATTGTATCCGAGGAGCCGGAAAAATACATTACAAAGTAAAGTACAAAAGCAACAACAATCCCAACGATTGACATCAAAGTCTTTTTAGGCTGCATAGCAATTTGATATACAAAGAATCCTAACACGGCTACTACCGCCGTAGCTATGATAAATAGCGTATAGTATATAGCAGTCATTGAACCGCTTTCTCTAAATTCCGTCATTGCTGCTTTCCCATCAGCTACTGTTGGACCAGAGAAAAGTAAGATACTCAAACCAACTCCGATCAGCACTAAAGCATATCGAGTCACAGTAAGTATCAAATTCATTTTATCTTCTTTCATAGAATAGGGTTTATATGAATTACTTGGAGACCTTGTTCTTCAACATCATGTCGATTAAAGAAATGGAGGCTTCTTCCATTTCATTGACAATACTATCGATTTTTGAAGTAATATAGTTGTAAAATATCTGCAAGAAAATCGCAGCAATCAAACCAAATACAGTTGTTAGAAGAGATACCTTGATACCATCTGCAACAGTTGTTGGCGATACTTGACCATCCTTAACAATTTTATCAAAGGCCTGAATCATACCAATTACAGTACCAAGGAAACCAAGCATTGGCGCAAGTGCAATGAACAACTGCAACCATGTCATGCCTTTTTCCAATAAACCGTTCTGAACACCTCCGTATGAAATGACTGATTTCTCAACAATATCTATTCCTTCGTCAGCGCGATCAAGTCCTTGAAAGTATATTGATGCAATAGGCCCTCGTGTATTTCTGGCTAAATCTTTAGCGGCATCCACACCTCCAGATTTTAATGCCCCCTCAATATCGTCCTTGAATTTATCTGTGTTGATCGTTGCTAGGTTTAAGTAGACAACTCTTTCAATGGACAGTGCCATTCCGATAATTAGACAAATTAATACAGGTGTCATCCACAAGACATCACCTTCAATGTACTTTTGTTTCAGCGTTTGAACAAAGCTAAGCTCCACCTCTTCTTCCTCTGCTGCAGGAGCAGGAGCGGCTTCCGTTGCAGCTTCAACAACACCCACATTGGCACTGGCATCTTCAGTAGCATTCATCGTAGCGTCATCTTGCGCTTGAACTTGTAAAGAAAAGCCTAAGACTAATGTAAAAACGAAGGCTAACGATTTGATCATATTTTTCATAAGTAAAAAATTAAATTCTTCTGGTTTAATTAAGCCAAAAATAATGTTTTTTTAGTTTTAAGCAACGATTTCTCAAAATGTTCACAATAAATAAAAAAATAAGCCCCCTTTCAATAGCACATTTTTAAAAATCCTTATAGAAGAAAGTAATTGGAAGAAATAAAAAAGCCGAAGGCGCGCTTTTTTAAATGCGGAGAGAGGGGGATTCGAACCCCCGTTACGTTTCCGTAAACACGCTTTCCAAGCGTGCGCGTTCAGCCACTCTGCCACCTCTCCGTGAAATAGGTTGGCAAAGATAGAAAAAATACAAGTAAATATTCAAAAGGAATTAAGCCATTAAACTAAAGATCAAAAGTCCAATAGAGAAATAAATAAATAATCCAACAACATCATTCATTGTAGTTATAAATGGCCCTGTGGCTAAGGCAGGATCAACCTTATATTTATTTAAAATTAAAGGGATAAATGTTCCAAATATGGCAGCGACAAGAATCACAGTGAAAAGAGAGATACTCACTACAAGACCAAGCTCAATTCCACCGAAAACAGTGGCAATTCCAAAAATCAATAAGGATAACAAAATCCCGTTTACAACGCCAACTAGAGTTTCTTTCCAAATTTTACTTAAAATACCGCCTATCTGCTGCTCACCCCGCGCCAATGATTGAACAACAATCGCCGAGGACTGGACGCCAACATTACCGCCCATTGCCGTGATTAAAGGAATAAAAAAGGCCAATTCAGGAATGGAAGCTATACTCAGCTCAAAACCTGAAATAACCTTTGCGCCGAGTATTCCCCCAGCCAAACCAATGATTAACCAAGGTAGTCTGGCTTTAGCAATCTCCCAAATACTGGCATCAGCTTGCATGGGTTCTGAAATTCCTGTTGCCAATTGAAAGTCTTTATCAGCCTCCTCTTTTAAGAAATCCATAACATCATCTAATGTGATTCTTCCTACAAGTTTGTTTTGGTAATCTACGACAGGAACGGTAACAAGGTCATACTTCTCCATCATAGCTGCAACCTGCTCAGGAGTCTCGGATGTTTTTACAGAAATAATATTTTTAGAATTGTAGAGCTCTGCTATTTTTGTTGAAGAATTTGCAATAAGCAATCTTTTCAAAGACAAAACGCCCAAAAGATGTTCTTCCTCATCGGTTACGAATATATTATACACTCTTTCCACGTCCTCAGCTTGCTTCCGAAGTTGTCTCAGCGCTCGATTTACCGGCCAGTCTAGCTCTACCTTCAGAAACTCCTTTTGCATGAGACCACCAGCAATATCATCATCGTAATTCAATAAGTCAATAATATCCTCGGCCGCTGCGTCATCTTGCATTTGAGATATTACCTCTTGTATTTTTTCGTCAGGAAGCTCACCTAAAATATCTGCAGCGTCATCGGAATCTAGGTGTTCCATTTGATCGGCAAGCTCCTTTACGCTTAGGGATTCAATAAGTCGATCTCTATTACCTTCCTGCAGGTCCATAAGAATATCTCCTTGTAGCTCTTCGCTACTCAGATGATATACGTATTTTGCTTCTTCATGAGAAAGTTCATCTAAGATATCGGCAATATCTGCATGATGTAATTCCAAAACATGGCTAAGAATCCATGGGCTATCATTTGCCGCAACTCTCTCTTTGAGCTGTTCGATAAATTCTTTTGTTAATTGAAATTGCATCACTTTGTTTTTTTAATCAATCATGACAAAGGCCTTGTACCTCGTGGAATATATCGTGAACGGCAACAACCGCTTTCATTAACGACTTTTCTCTTGCATTTTTACCCACTAGCCTATTCAATACGCCACATTTTTTCTCTAAACGTACTAATGACAACGAAACCTCAGGTTTAAGTATAGGTTTTGGCACATCAGAATCTTGTAATAATATCGCTTGCGCATAAAGAGCACCACTCATATTGCGTAATGGCTTAAGATCCCCATTTTCTGCAGAATGAAAGATCTGTGCTAAAACCTTATGAAAGGTATTTTTCTCAGGCCAATTTTCCTTTTCAATTTTGGTTAAAAGTGGTGAGTTCAGCGCGGCTGCATATTTTTCGGATACTACTCCCCAATCAAGTAAAGACCATATTGCACTTAGGTAATCACCTCTTTTATTTTGATAACGAAGATAATAAGCATGCTCCCAAACATCAATTCCTAAAATTGGAAGCCCTCTCACATCAGAAACATCCATGATTGGATTGTCTTGATTTGGAGAACTACTGACTACCAGTTCTTTGTTGGGTGTTACGACCAACCAAGCCCATCCCGAACCGAATCTTTTCGCTGCTGCAACAGACAGCTGCTTTCGCAATACATCCATTGAGCCAAAGTTTTTACTAATTGCATTTTGCAAAGATTTACTCGGAACACCGGGGGCTGACTTATCGGTTGTCGGTGTAAGTATTTCCCAAAATAGTGTATGGTTATAATGTCCACCTGAATTGTTTCGAACCGCTGAGGTTCTATCGCTCGCATACATTAATAAATCTTCCAAGGATTTGCCTTGAAGTTTTGATTCAGAAACGGCTTTATTTAACTTTCGTACGTAACCTCGGTGATGCTTACTATGATGAATTTCCATCGTTTTTGCGTCTATACCTTGCTCATAAGCGTCGTATTTAAATCGAAGCTCTGGCAAGGTGAAATCTTGAGCAAAAGTCGCCCATGAAATGCTAAAAAAAATGAGATAAATGATGCCTTTCATTTTGCGTGGTTTTATCCAAAGTTAAAACATATTAAAAGCAATCTCCAATACTTACATTCAACTTAAGAACAAGAGGGTGTTAAATGCCCTGAAGGTCAGGGGTTCTCATCGAAATAAAAGCTTTCAATACCCGCTCACCAATGCCAGGAACTGTAACATGAACCAAATAGATTCCTGAGGCAACTGGAATATTGACCTGATTGGTTAGGTTCCAATCCAAGGAGGTGATTGGACTATCTTTCTTGAATGTTCTAATCAGCTTTCCATTTACGGAATAAATACGAATGGTGCATCTCTCAGGGAGATTCGTGAATTTAATTCGAGTGTCGAGACGGCTTCTTTCGTACTCCGAAAACGCATAGTAAGGATTTGGTACAACATTGATGATGTCCAAAGCCTCTTTCAATTGATCCTGAGATGCTGTAACAGTAGCAATGTCATCCATACTCCATGAGTACATCGGCTTTCCTCCATTTTCTCCTGAAGCCACATAGTTCTTATACTCTTTATTGATGCGTAGCTTCATGGTAACATCCGTCGAAAGAAGCTCTTGACCTTCTGCCAACATTGGGTAACAAATCCACGAAAGCGTCGCGTAAATAGGTCTACAATTCGCCGTAGTTGGACTTGCTTCAGCAATATCAATAAGTGCTTTCAATTGATGACCGCCAGGATTCACTGCCTCATTCGGATCATATGCTGGTAAATCATAAGACTGGCTATATCCATTTACTGTCTTGATATCTTTACTATATACATATATTGGATGCACACCTCCCATCAACGGAGTCCCGACATTACTTACCAAATTCGATGTTGGGTTCCAAATCATATCGGCACCATTCTCTCCACCTAAAAAGGAATTCTCTCCAAAAGCCATGTACAACCTGGCGCCTGTCTCCAAATCAATCGCATAACCAGGGAACCAGCCCATACCCGTTCCAGAACCATCTTCAAGACCATCTTTACCAACGCTAGGACTCATTCTTAATTTACCAGCAGCAACTCCACCAATGTTCAAACCTGCATCACGTCCTGTTTCAAATACTGGGCAACGTGTCCACAAATCTTGATTACTAGTAAATACAATATCTACACTAGGTGCGAAGCTAATCGCAGCATTTTTCCGAACATTCGTAGCTACAGTTCCTAGATAAGCCATTGGGGCATAATCAGCTTGATAGCCCACCAATTGATGTGGTGCAATTATTCCTTCAAGTAGACCTTCCCATACTGGGCTTTGGTCCTTGGTGATTTCATCTTGGTAGTTACATGGGTTCAAATAACTTGGACCATCATCCAAACATTCTGTATCCTCATCTGGGTCATATTCACCACAAATAACCCAGTTTGTTGGGTAATAAGCGTCATTGTCGTTCACTC
>CAJXCU010000050.1 GCA_913051935.1 uncultured Flavobacteriales bacterium | reverse complement strand
ATTCAATAAGGAGCTGTTAAATACGGGAACCGCATTTACATTCACCGTCATGTCTTCTGATGTGGCACATTGCCCACCATCGGGCGTGAAAGTATAAGTCGTAGTAGTGGTGTTGTCCACTGCTGGTGACCAGGTTCCTGAAATACTATTTGTACTCGTGGCTGGAAGACTCAAGGCATCACCACTACAGATGTCTGCAATTGGAGTGAAGCTTGGTGCCGTTTGCGCATTTACATTCACCGTCATGTCTTCTGATGTTGCACATTGACCACCATCGGGTGTGAAAGTATAAGTCGTAGTAGTGGTATTGTCCACTGCTGGTGACCATGATCCTGAAATGCTATTTGTGCTCGTTGCAGGAAGACTCAAGGCATCACCACTACAGATGTCTGCAATTGGAGTGAAGCTAGGAACAGTATTGGCAGTATTGATTGTGATATTTATATTTTCTTGATTGGTTACATAGCAGATTGGACTCGTGACCAATGCTGTTACAGTAGTATTACCCGAGCCAAAGTTGGGCACAAAAGAGGTTGAGGCTTCTGTAGGATTCGAAAATGAACCTCCCAAAGAAGACCAGCTTATGTTTGTGCCTATACCGCCTATTATTGCATTGAAATTTATATCATCACCGCTACAAATAATGATATCTGATATTGGCTCAATGGTTGGTGCGGGTCTTACTATAATGTCAAGACTTATGGGCAGTGCACATTCATCTGAATCTGGTGTGAAGGTATATGTTGTTGTGCTGATGTTATTGGGTGCAGGGGACCAGGTGCCATTCACTCCATTAAGACTTGTTGAAGGTAGAACAATAGATTCTCCTGCGCAGATATGTGAGAGAACATCAAATTCAGGAGTGACTATATTATCAACAGTTAGATTTACAGCTTGAGATGTTGTACATCCTGGTGTTGTTTCAAGTTGAATGTAAAAGATCCCTGAGCTAAATAATAAATTAGGGTTTGTTAAAGCGTTCGTACAGGCTGAATTATTCCAATAGGTGAGGTTTCCCGCATCACTTCCAGCGGTAATCGATGCGTCGGTAATATTTCCAACTTCACAAAATGTCGGAGGGTCTGTAACAACTAAGTTCGGGGTATTACATATGCATGTTGGATTCGGAATGGATGTGAGCATTTCGATTTCGCAAACCGAATGTATTTGAGTCGCTCCACCAGAAGAAGAAGTAAATCCCCAATACACTGCGGAGGGGGAGCTAAAAAAAGATCGGATATCACCGTTATAAGCTGTAACAATGGCACCATCAAAATACGCCCTATATTGTAAAGAAAACGGATTCCAGGTGATACATATATCATGGTCATTACCATCAACGATTGAAACGCCTGCCGGTAAAAGGCATTCAGGTCCTGATATGGTGGACGTACTAGCTGTTGAACCACCTGTCTGAATGGAGGTATGGTTGCATGGGAGGTCATTATCCCCAAATGAACTCCCATCGTAGGTATCAAATTCTATGACGACGCTCGGTTCAACAGGGCATGCACCACCCAAACAATTTATTGGATTTCCATTTGCATAACCCATTCCTCCACCAGTTCCCCCAATGACATTTAGCCCTTCTTCTTGAAGCACAAACGCTATGCCATCTCCTGTGGTTTGATCACTCCCGAAATTTGCTTTAAAATTTAGCTTGAAACTTTGGTTAAGACTGATGGAATTACAAACCCAAAGTCCACCCTGCTTGAAGTTTCCGGCGGCATTCAATTGAATACAATCAGCATTTATGGATGCTGTTCCAACAGTCTGAAAAGTTGAGGGGTCACAAACGCCAGAAGTTTGTATTAAACTTAGGCCATTTACCGAAATAGATTGGCTAAATATAAGGGGTGCCAAAAGCACACCGCAAAGCGTGAGCAAAAGTGAGTTAAACAAGAGTTAATAGTTTAGAGTTGCACGAATTTAAAAGAAATAAGTGTAATTATGACGTTTAGATTTATGTTTTTTTCATTGATAAGGAGTCTAACATATTGGTGTCTAGTACATAGTTATAATTTATAATGTTTATTTTGAACCATATTAAGCATTATCAGAATGAAAATATTTAGGTCATTCAAAACAGAAGACAAACTGAACTTAGAACTCTATAGTTCCAGTGTCATGAAACCTCGGGCAGTTATTTTTTTAGTCCATGGAATGGGGGAGCACGCCAGAAGATATACCCATGTCGCTGAATATTTCAAAAATGTCAACATAGCCATGGTGGCAATTGATCTGAGAGGCCACGGAAGTTCTCAGGGTAAGCGTGGGCACATGCCGTCTTTTGAGCACATGATGAGTGATCTTAAATTAGCCCTAGCTGTAATTGTCTCTGCATACAAAGGTGTTCCTGTTGTTTTATATGGCCACAGTATGGGAGGAAATTTAATTCTGAATTATTTATTGCGGGGTACTCAAGGAATAATTGGGGCTATTGTGACGGGACCTTATCTTCGATTGGGATTTGAACCACCAAAATGGAAGGTGCTTCTCGCGAAGCTATCTGCAAATATTTACCCAGCTCTATCTCAACCAACAGGTCTTGAAAAAATTGCACTTGCCCGTTCTCCTCAAGTAATTCAGGAATATGAAAATGACCCATTGGTTCACGATAAAATAACGGCCTCTTTTTTTATCAATATTCACCAAGCTGGAATCGATGCGATTGCTCGGTCAACAGAATTAGCAATACCTATATTATTAATGCATGGAGCAAAGGATCGTTTAACATCCCCAGATGGTAGCAAAGAGTTTTATTCGAATGCTGGTCCAAACGTGAGGTTCCATTTATTGGAGGAGTTATATCACGAAATTCATAATGAGCCTGAAAATAATGATGTGTTTCAAACGCAGCTTTTATGGATTGAAGAACTTTTAGAGAAGCTCAGGTAGCCAGACCATACATAGATAGGTAGTTAAAAAGGCCAAAATCCATCCGGAATAGACCTGATTTGGTGTATGTTTATTCAAATAGAGCCTTGCAGAAAGTACACACCCAGAGCATAATATGCTGACTAAAATGATACCGTAATGAAATTCTATTTGATTGTGGGCAAAAGCAAATGTAAAACCTGTAAATATGCCTACTCCTGCCGCATGCAATGAAATTTTAAATCTCATAGTCAGGATCAAACACATAAAAGCCATGATAGCTCCGGTTAGCGGTAATAAATAAATATATATCGGAAGTACATAGTTGGGCGCTTTTTTCCAAAATAAAAAGAAGAGCAAAATGCAATAGGAGAGCATTATGAATAAGGGGAATAGTCTTTCTTTTCGATCATCCATTTCAACAGATGATAAAAGACCTCTTTTGTACATGAGTATAAATGAGATTCCTGGCGCAATGGTTATAAATACCAGAAATAGAAATAAGATTTGAGCTTTTAGACCATCCTCCATGTCAAATAATGATGGGTTACTTATATCCAACTCTTGGGATGGTATATAAAAGGTTAAAAGCAAGGCATAAATTGGCATAAACAGAGGAAGGAATATCCAGGACAGTGATTTTGCAATCTGCTCCATTACAGCTCCTTTCGCATTCTAGCAACAGGAATACTCAACTGTTCACGATATTTAGCAACTGTTCGTCGTGCAATGTTGTATCCCTTTTCACGCAGCAGATTCATTAGCTTTTCGTCTGTAAGTGGTACTCTTTTGTTTTCAGAGTCAACAGCCTCAGAGAGAATTTTTTTGACCTCTCTCGTAGAAACCTCTTCACCGCTATCCGTTGATAAGGATTCTGAAAAGAAATATTTCAGCGAAAAGACCCCGAAATGAGTTTGTACATATTTGCTATTCGCTACCCTTGAAACGGTGCTGATGTCTAAATTTACAATCTCTGCAATATCTTTCAAGATCATCGGCTTCATCTGTGTCTCATCACCAGATATAAAATAGCTCTCTTGAAATCGCATGATTGCTGTCATTGTCATGAGCAGGGTGTTCTGTCGTTGGCGAATTGCATCTATGAACCATTTCGCATTATCTAGTTTTTGCTTGACAAAACTCACCGCTTCTTTGTCAGATTTAGAGGTTTTTGCACCCTCAGAATAAGATCGAAGCATTGTTTCATATTGCCTACTTACCCGAAGCTCTGGTGCATTTCGTGAGTTAATGGTCAGCTCTAATCTACCTTCATTTTCATAAATAATAAAATCGGGGACAATTTGTTGAAAATTTTTATTGCTTCCCTTGGAAGAACCTCCTGGTTTAGGATTTAGTTTTAATATCTCGTCTATTGCTTCTTTTAGGTCCTCACTTACAATTTCCAGCTTCTTGGCAATTTTATCGTAATGTTTTTTGGTGAATTCTTCAAAGTGATTTTCAAGTATTGTCTTGGCCGTAAATTTGGCAATATTCCCGTCCTGTTTTCGGTCAATTTGGATCAAAAGACATTCTTGAAGATTTCGGGCCCCAACACCTGCGGGATCAAGCTCTTGAATTTTGAGTAATGCCTCTAACACTTGTTCCTCATTGACATGAACATTCATAGAGAATGCAAGATCATCCACAATAGCTTCTATATCGCGGTTTAAATAACCTGCCTCATCTAGGTTTCCAATCAATATACTAGCGATTAATTCTTGTCCTTTTTCAAGGTGCAATAACTGAAGCTGTTCGTTTAACCTCTCTCTAAAGGTGGTACCTCCCGCAAATGGGATTACCTTGTCATCTGAATCTTTAGACTGATTGTTTGCTCTAGTTTTGTAGTCTGCTACGTCGTCTTGAAGGTAGTCAGAGATATCAAATTCTTCTGTATCGCGCTCCTCAAATTCTTCTTCATTCGAATATTCTTCGTCAAGTTGTTCTTTACCTTCTTCTAAAGCAGGATTTTCTTCAATTTCTTGTTTGATTCGTTGGTCTAACTCCATCGTTGGAACTTGAAGCAATTTCATCAGCTGAATTTGCTGAGGAGAAAGCCTTTGCTCTAATTTTTGAATAAGATGTTGTCGTAATGCCATAATCTAGTCTTCTCTCAAATATAAGGCATAAAAATCCTTTTAAAAAACTGGGTAACGGTTTAAAAAGTTAAAAAACAGTTAATGCCTGACTACTCTATTTTTTGCTTCATAACTTGATATATTTCCCAAGTTGTCTGATTGAAGGCACAAATAAGCAAGTGCATATTTGAGGGATTATGCATACCATCCAGCTGATTCGGAACTATAAAACTGTAATTAACCAAGTATTTGTCATTTGTTAAATTCTCACTAGTAATTGGTCTTCCGAAACTTTCTTTGTTTAGGTTACCTCTGTGAATATCTCGATGCACGTAGGACGAATTGTGTGAGTTATCAGACATTTTTTGGTCGCCAACTAAGGAGTCTTCTATCAGGTAGACCATGAGTCCTAGGTCTTCCGTAACATTCGTCTCTATTGGATCTATCTCTACATGAAGGAATGCTCCTTTGGTTTCATCATAGTAATTTAGTTTGGCCTGTAGATTGACTTTTAAATCGTTATTCGAAAGCATCTGATTCGCCCGGTCCTCAATCAATAGGGGATTACTTGAAAAGAATCCTTCTGATGTCCCAAATCTATTCGCCGAGACACTGGGGTTTCCGAAAAATCCTACCGAAATAGCTGTTCCGAAGTATGAACCGATTTCAAGTCCTTGCAGATTGGTAAAATCTGTTGGATAATCGGGAAGGTCGACCTCTTGAAACGAATCGAGGCCATTGGTTCCTGCGTGTATGGCAACATTGTATATCCTCGTTGGATTTGCCAAGTAAAGATTATGTACATAATCAGCTACAGCAGGGCAATTATTGCATGTATGACCAGTAAAATCTTCAATCATAACATTTCTTAGCGTATTTGTATTGGTTGCAAATAATGGCCATTCGTTATTTTCATAATCAGACCATAGCCCGGGATATAAACTTGTATCTAAGTCAATACTGACCTGAGGCGGGTAGGGGTTTTCAATGCGGTCGCACGAACAAAGAAGACATACAATAATGGAAAGTAAAAATAAATGACGCATAATTAAAAACTTTGAGTGAAGCTAAGGGTAAGACCATTATTGGCAGGAACGAATCGACAAACGCCACCTACACAAAATAGACCGGCTCTTTGTCTACCATAAGATAGCGTTAAGCGTGTTGATTCTTTAATGTATCCGCAAGTGATGATGGGGTAATTTACTCTTTTGGATGCATCAGAATTCCCATAGTTGTACTGGTTCATAAAGCTGAAAAAATAATGAGGTGAAACAGTATATTCTATAAGTGCAGTAAACCAATCACCTTGGTCATTTCCCCCATTGGCTTGAGGTTTTACAAATAATCCCTGAAGTTCTGTCCTTATTGAGTGTTTTGGAGCTACCTTAAAAAGCATTTCAACAACTCCAATGTGCGCATTTATGATTCCCTTTGAATCGTTTGATATTTTAGCCACATCATTATTGATTTTAATATTGTAGTAGCTAAGCGTTCCCGAAAACTTCTTATTAAACTTTTTATTGATATTGAAGTTAATGTCCTGCCAGTACAGGCTATCGCTCATCACGAACGGAGTACTGCTATATGTAACTTTTGAAGAGTCACCGGGATTGTAGTTACTAGCATCCATTTTAGGTTGGTAGGTCGTAGAAAAATTCGCCCCGATGGTTGTTCCATATTTTCCACCGATTTTTGTCTTCCTTTTGAACGTATAAAGAAAGTCTACCTGATACGCCACTTCACCTAGAGGCTGCGTTGCATAGGGATATAATGTCGCAACCAAATTATAGGTGTGTGTTTTATTTAAGGCAGGTAGATAATTGATTAATGCATCTTGAAGTATTTGGTTTCGATCCGATCTATAGCTCATATTATCAGCGGATTTAGCAGAGAATAGCAGTCCCAAGCCCTTTTTGGTGTACGTTAAGTTAAAAACACTTGCATGGCCATTGTTATAGATATATTTATTATCAATACTTGGGTCTTGCTCCTTGTGAATGTATTCACCATCTAGAAAGAAGTTCTTATACATCAATTGAAAGCGTCCACCATAGCAGCCGACGTTTTCGGGTAATATTAAAGCCGAGTAGTCATCTCTTTGGTATTTACTCACAAATGATGCGCCAAGTACGATATCTAGTTCTGCGTCATTTAATTTTTTAAAAGCCTCGTTCAAATGAATCTCTCCATCCACACCACGCACAATACCGTCTGAGTGTACAATTCTTCCACTTTGAAAAGAGAGTCTTTGAAGTCCGTAAACCCCTTTGATGACGATACCTGCTTTAGGTTTTACAATGATTCGTGCACCATCTAAAAGGGCATCATAACCTAATGCTCTGTCTTCGTATGCCCTTAGAGCTAACCCACTTCCGAACTGCTCATAAAACGAGCCAAGTGTTACATCCACGAAATCATTTTTATATCCGACATACCGCATTCCGATACCGGTTCCATCAAATCTATTCGGATAACCCTGTATTCTGGGTAAATAGGACTCCAAACGCATTCCTGCTTTAAAATTACCGTTCGTGTAAAACACATTCATGTAAGAATTAATGAGTCCTTTTGAGGGAGGTTGATTTGCTCCGATAATTGTATCCTCATTTAGGTATTGAAAGGTAGTCTCTGCATTTCCAGAGACCGAACCCTGCGAAAATAAAAACGTAGCTCCTAAAAGAAAGGGAGCTAAAAGCAAATTTTTAAGATTCATTTTTTCCTATTTGGAACCTAGTTTGAGGATTTCTTCATAGAGCTCTTCCTCATCACCAGGAGCATAGTTGTTGTGTGAATATACAATATTTCCATCAGTATCGATCAGAAATGTATGTGGTACATTGTTGACACCCATGGCTCTTTTAAAGTCTCCATTTGGATCTAATAATATCTCATAATCCCAAGCCTTCCCATTAGAGTATACAGCCACTTGTCTCTTGGTTTTTTCATCATCCACAGATACTGCGACTAAAGTGACACCTGTTTCATCTTGCCAGTCTGGATACAAATCGTGAATGGTATTCAGTTCTTTTTTACAAGGTGAGCACCAAGTAGCCCAAAAGCTGATAACAACTGGGCCTTCAAATCCCATTTCTGCTGTGTTAACGGAAGAACCTGACAGATCTTTGAGTACCACAGATGGCAGTTTTTTTTCTGATTTTTGTGTTTCTTGAGCAAATAAAAATCCTGCAAAGAGGCAAAGTAAGAATGTGAATATCGTTTTCATAGAATGTTTTTAATCGTGAAAAGCAAAAAGAATGCCAGGTCAAAAGTAATAAAAATAAGAAGGATGTATTTGGCATTGATTTTGATTGTTTTTTGACATTCCGTTTGGAATAACTTATATTTGAATTATGAAAAAACTCTACTTTACAATTCTACTTATTTTACCCTCTCTTTTGATTGCGCAAACCGCGATTAACCTCCAAGATTCCGACGAAAATATTTCTGGAGGGGTTTATGAGTATACTACTTCAAGCGCAGATGGCGTTGACATTCCTTTGGAAATTAAAAATACGGGAAGTACTAATGCATTATGGCGCGTTACCCGTCTTAAAGTGGATGTTCCTGCCTCATGGTCAGACTTAATGTGCTGGGGTCATTCTACCGACCAATTTGGTGGAACTTGTTTTGGCGCAAGCCAAATGAATACAAATCCTTGGACGAATCCTCAAGGGACCTCTTTCAATGTTGGTCCAGACGAATATGGTAAGTTGAAGGCAACAATTAATCCAACCGAAGGTGCAACAGGCCTTGGTCATTATCGATATTATGTATCCAACGACGGTACGAACTATATCGATTCTGTGGATATCAAATTTGACTACAGTTTATCCATTGACGAGGTTGATCCGATTTCAGTATCTATAGTTCCTAATCCTGCATCTGATTTTATTCAAGTGAATCTAGCAGGTGTGGCATCTGCCGAAATGACAATGGTAGATGTATTGGGTAGCAAAGTACTGAATCAAACCGTATCCACGACATCGACATTTGATATTTCTAACTTTCGCAATGGAGTATATATTATGTCTTTCAATGCACCTGGTTCAAAATCAATTGTGCGCAAAGTAATTGTAAAGCATTAATTAATTGTTAAGCATTACCACTCAATTATCATTCTGAGCAACATTAGCGGATTAAATTGTCTACTTTCGTTGCATGTCTAAAAAAAGATCCAAAAAAAGATCTGGTGGTGTTAATCGAAAATCACTGAGAACCCTGCTTATCCGTATTTTTGAAAAACACGACTCGAATGATTTAACTCATAAAGAAATTTGTCAAATTGTAGATGCACGAGATCCAAATTCTCGACAAAACGTATTTGATGAACTTAACGTTTTAGTAAAGCATGGCTCAATTGAAAGAGTGAATCATTATACCTTTAAAGCCAAGTCAGATCTAAAATATTTAGAGGGTCAAATAGACATAACGCAGCGTGGAGCCGGGTTTGTCTCATGTGACGGCCATGAAAAAGACTTTTATATTTCTCCCCATAACATCAACAAGGCGTTGCAGGGAGATTTAGTCAAAATCAAGGTAATCAAACAGGGGCGTTCAAGAGATGAGGCCGTTGTTGTCGAGGTACTTAAAAGAGATAAGGTGCAATTTGTTGGTGCGTTGAGAATTCTTGATAAGCACGCGGTATTAATTCCAGACAATCCTAGACTTAGTCTAGATATTGAGATTCCAAAGAATAAAATTGGAAATGCTAAAAATGGGGATAAGGTGCTTGTTAGAATTACCACATGGCCGCAAGGAAGAGATATTCCCTTTGGAGAGGTTACTGCGGTTCTAGGTGCAAGCGGGAGTAATGATGCTGAAATGCTTGGTATTTTATATAATCAAGGGATAGAGCCCGTATTTCCCGATGCCGTAATGGAAGAGGCGGAATATGTCAAAATAGACTTAGATACAGAGGAAATCCAAAGAAGACGTGATTTTCGCGAGGTCTTGACTTTCACCATAGATCCATTAGACGCAAGAGATTTTGACGATGCTTTATCTATCCAAAGATTGTCTAATGGAAATCTTGAGATAGGTGTCCACATTGCAGATGTAAGTCATTATGTTGAAGAGGGAAGCGCAATGGATGTTGAAGCTTTAAAGCGTTCAAATTCGGTATACCTCGTTGACCGTGTTGTCCCTATGCTTCCTGAGCAATTGTCAAATGTTGTGTGTTCGTTGAGGCCACACGAGGATAAGTTCAGTTTTTCAGCTGTTTTTGAATTAGATGAAAATGGTAAAATATACAAGGAATGGTTTGGCAAAACGGTGATTCATTCTGACCGAAGATTTACCTACGAAGAGGCACAAGAAATTATTATGGGAGCAGATGGCGACCATAAATCAGAGCTTTATTTACTAAATAAAATTGCCAAAACGCTTCGAAAAAGAAGAATGAAAAATGGTGCACTGAGTATTGAATCTGAAGAAATGAGATTCCGTTTGAATGATGCAGGTTTTCCTGCGGAGGTGGTCATAAAGACATCTCAAGAAGCACACAAGCTCGTAGAGGAGTTTATGTTACTCGCCAATAAACAGGTGGCTATTTTTCTTGGAAAGCCAAAAGAAGAGGGTGGAAAAGGTGTAACAAGTTTGTACCGCACCCACGATCAACCTGACCCTGCTAAGCTAGATATATTCTCGGTTTTCATTGATAAATTTGGCTATAAAGTAGATTTGAATCAGCCTGAACAGGTCGCAAAAAACATGAATAAACTCCTGAGTGATATTCGTCTTAAAAATGAATATTCTTTGATTCAATCTATGGCAATTCGGTCTATGGCAAAGGCAAGCTATGAAACTGATAATATTGGCCACTATGGGTTAGCTTTTGACCATTACACACATTTCACATCGCCGATTCGAAGGTATGCAGACTTAGTAATACATAGGATATTGCATGCTACTATTGAAGGGCATAAGAATAGTTATACCAAAGGTTTAGAGCAAATCTGTAAGCACATCTCCGCAAACGAGCGAAAAGCATCTGAGGCAGAAAGGGAGTCTACTAAATATTTTCAGACTTTATTTGTGCAAGAGTTTATAGGTGAAGTTTTTGAAGGTACAATTTCAGGTATTGCGGATCACGGTATGTACGTGAGAATGAAAGATAACTATTGTGAAGGTATGGTTCCCATGAGCCAAATCCCAGGTGATCGATTCCATTTTGACCAGGATAAATTTTGCATTCGTGGTGCTAAAACAAAAAAAGAATACAATTTCGGTGATACTGTTTTTGTACGGATTTATGAGGTTAGTCCGCGAAAACGACAAGTAGATTTAGAATTTATAAGTGACCACGAGGATGGCATTAATTAAAAAGTGTAGAGGCGTTACTCCTCAAATTGGAGAAGATTGTTGGATAGCGGAAAATGCCACCTTGGTGGGTGATTTAGTGATGGGCAACCAATGTTCAGTTTGGTTCAATGCTGTAATTCGTGCCGATGTCAATTCAATACGGATTGGAAATCGCGTGAATATTCAAGACGGAGCTATTTTGCATTGTACGTATGAGAAAACAAAAGTTGATATTGCAGATAACGTATCCGTTGGTCACAACGCATTAATTCATGGTTGTAAAATTGAGAGTAATGTTTTGATTGGAATGGGTGCCATTGTCATGGACAATTGCCATGTTGAGTCAAATTCCATTGTTGCTGCAGGTGCTGTTTTACTTGAAGGAACCAAGGTTGAATCCTGGAGTATCTATGCTGGTGTGCCTGCAAAGAAGGTGAAAACTTTATCAGAGAAACTATTTACCGGTGAGGTTGAACGAATCTCTAAAAACTATATTAAATATTCGTCTTGGTTTAAATAAAAAAAGCGGCCCTTTCGAGCCGCTTTAAAATCTAAATTTTTTATAGGATTATGCTTCCTGAGTTGAAGCTGTAGCAAGAGCATATACTACTAGACCGAAACCGATTTTGTTAATCGCATCACCTACGTTGTATATAACATCCATTGCTAACTCCATACCGAAGATTTCTCCTTCAGCACCATACCATCCTGAAGTTCCTACCATGTAACCGATAGGATAAATTGCCCATCCAATGATAAGGAATTTAACAAGGGTATTGTGAGCCTTTAATACTGCTCCACCAGCTTTGGTCGCCAACTCTTTTGCTTCCCCAGCGGCAACTAGGTATACAATGTAGAAGTATGCAAGACCAGAAACCAATCCCCAAATTTGTGCATTGTCTCTGTCAACACCTTCACCCCAATAACCAGTTACTAACATTACAGTTGAAGCACCGATAAGTGTCCACATTAATTTCTTACCTGCACCAGCAGCTTTAAGAATTAAATAGAACTCAACACACATTAACGGAACTGTAAGAATCCAGTCTACATAACGGAAGAACGTTGGAGAATCACCTGTAGAAGCCCAATAGTCACGCATGTAGTAGTAGTGAACTGCTGCTATGAATGTGATTAGACCGGAAACTAAAATTGAAGTTTTCCATTTGCGGTCAAACGAGTTCATAGATAAAAAGAAAAAGGCAGAAGCTGCCATCATTGCCATACACCCTACAAAGAATGTAAAGCCAACATAGTCGTCAGTAGCCATAACTGGTACCGATAAAAATAAATTAGTCATTTTGTTTAAGTTTTTGGTTACACAAATTAAACGAAAATAGGTTCAAAAAGTTCATGAAGTTGCACATTTTTTTTTGAAAAAAATACCTTTTTTATCATAAGTCATTGTACTACAGTGCTTTAACAAGTATAAAAAACGAGAAGTTTTTGTACAAAAATTGAGTCATATCTCGAGTTTTTGATTAAAAATGATCAAATTCGATTGTGAAATGTGCACAGAGTTTTTACTTAATTTAGCGAAAAACAAAAGCAATGAAATATAAAATATTAAATGCAAGTCTGTATGTTACGAATAGGAAAAACTTCATGGCTCAGATGGAGCAAGACACTTTAGCTGTTTTTAATTCAAATGATATATTTCCAATCAGTGCCGATAGTACAATGCCTTTTCAGCAGCACCGTGATATTCTTTTTTTATCAGGAGTAGATCAGGAAGAGTCCATATTGGTTCTTTTCCCGAATGCATCTAATCCTAGACAAAGAGAGGTTTTGTTTTTAAAGGAAACCAGTGAACTTATTGCAATCTGGGAGGGTGAGAAACTCGATAAAAAAAAGGCTTTTGAAGTATCTGGAATCTCTTCAGTTCATTGGCTTCAAGACTTTCCTACCATATTTAAGCAAATGATGGCGGAGGCCAAAGGAGTGTGTATTAACACCAACGAGCATCTTCGTGCCAATACAGAGGTAGAAACAAGAGAAGGCCGTTTTATAAAGAAAATGAAAGCTGATTATCCAACTCATCAAGTTCATAAGTCAGCTCCTATATTACATCGTTTAAGATCCGTTAAGCATCCAATAGAACTTGAGGTGATGCAAAAGGCTTGTGATATTACTAAAGCTGGAATCAATAGACTCTTAAAGTTCATAAAGCCCGGGGTTTGGGAGCACCATATTGAAGCCGAGCTAGCCCATGAATTTTTAATGAATTCTTCGCGAGGTTTTGCTTATACACCTATTGTAGCCTCTGGCAAAAATGCTTGTGTATTGCACTATATCGAAAACAACAAAGAATGCTTTGATGGTGACGTTATTCTACTTGATGTAGGTGCAGAGTACGCTAATTATGCGTCAGATTTAACTAGATGCATTCCTGTAAACGGAAAATTTACGCCAAGGCAAAAAGAGGTGTACAATGCTGTACTTCACGTTAAAACTGAGGCCGAAAAGCTATTGGTGCCAGGAACATTGATGGCAGATTATCACAAACAAGTAGGTTTACTCATGGAAGAGCAGTTGGTTAATCTTAAACTGATAACGCTGGATGATATTAAAAAACAAAATCCTGATTGGCCGGCTTACAAGAAATATTTTATGCATGGAACATCGCATTTTATTGGTCTTGATACGCATGATGTTGGAATTTGGCATGAACCAATAAAAGCCGGTATGGTTTTTACATGTGAACCAGGAATTTACATACCCGATGAGAATTTAGGCATCCGTTTGGAGGATGACCTTGTCGTGCAGGAAGAAGGGGAACCGTTCAATTTAATGTCGGATATTCCATTGAATGCTGAGGAGATTGAGGAAAAGATGAACTCCTGAATTTGCTGGCACATAAAAGTATTGGTAAAGGAAGGACTTGTGTATTTCTTCACGGTTTTCTAGAGTCGATGAATATGTGGCAAGATTTGGCTTTACTAGAACTTGGCGTACACTGTTTATTTATTGACCTTCCTGGGCATGGTAAATCTAAATTTTCTACAACTGAATATTCAGAAGGTAGTATTGAGCAGATGGCAATTGCGGTGATAGCCGTAATAGAATCTTTAGATATTGAAAATTTTGACATTCTTGGACATTCTATGGGCGGATATGTCGCCTTGGAAGTTAAAAGATTAAACAAGCAATGTAGGAAAGTAGTCTTGATGAATTCAAATTTCTGGTCTGATCCTCCAGCAAAGGTGATTGACAGAAAAAGGATTGCAAAACTTGTGCACAGTTCAAAAACATTTTTTCTTCAAAAGGCAATTCCCGGTCTTTTCACTGACTCTAATAAATTTCAACTTGAGATTAATCAGCTAATAAAAGACGCGTCAATGATGGAGTCCAAAGCTATTGGTGATGCTTCAATTGCGATGGCTTCACGTATGGATTTTACTAAATTAATTTGCCTTAAGGATTTGTATGTAATTCATGGTGTAAAAGATCGACTGGTATCTTCCGAACAGTTTGATGGTCATGGGATTTTAAAAGGACATTTTTTCCTTCTGCAAAACGCCGGACATATGAGTCATATCGAATCTCCAGAAGAGTTGATTGAGGTACTAAAGGTTGTTTTCGACGCCTCCTCAAATGACTCAAATAAAAGTGTATAGAATATGACATTATTGTTTTTGGCATGATTCTCGCATAATCCCAATAAAAGTTTGATCCGAATATTACAGATTCAGAAGACTTGAAATTTATTATTCATTAAATCCATACTTATGAAAACATCTATACTATTATTTTCTTTTCTTTTCTCTTTTGTGGCTTTCGGTCAGAAAAATAATATTCGGAGTAAACCTACTAGAACCGCTCCCTCTAAACCTGCAGTTCGAACGGCTCCTAGGCCTAAGAGTTCTCCTGTTTCTAGACCCTCAAAAACCTCTTCACCAATCTCGCCTGTTTCTAGACCCTCAAGACCTGCCAGGCAATCTCGACCTGCTGTTTCAAGGCCTTCAAAACCCTCCTCTTCCGGATCGAATTCTACTAATTATGCTGCACCTTCCATTCAGCAGCATAGCACGAAGCATCCCGCACCTCATACAAGTTCATCATCATCCTCGAATTCAAACCGCCAACCTTCAGGAAATAATTCTAGTACCTCAAATGCCACGAGTCCTTCTTCTAGCGCTAATAGTTCTTCTTATATTAATTATTCTTCTCAGTCCTGTGGGACGAATCCAAGAACTGGATACTACAATTCTTTTGGTCCTATGGTCGGTGTTTCCGGGACTGGATTCGAGTATGGTCGGTTAGCCCGTTTAACAGGTGGTCAGTATGTCAATTACCCTTCTAATCAAGTCGTTCGTGCCATACAAGATGTAATTACCCAAAATGCAAATGACTCGACTGATGTTGTAATTTTAGTCGATATTTCAGGGAGTATGAAAAATAATGTAAAGGATATTTCTAAGGAAAGTCATCAAATAATTCAAGCGATGCCTTATGGCTCAAGATTGGGTGGAGCAGTATTCAAGTACTCAAAATCGCCAAAATGGTTCAATTATTCTGATCTAAATGAGGACCATTATTATGCATTAGATTTAATTACCAAAAAAAGGAAGTATTACAGTAGCGAGTCTCATTATGACGCTCTTTTAAAGGCAATGAATGCGAATACTTGGAAGAATAGAAAAAGAATGGTGATTACCATAACAGATGAATTTATTGAATCTGGAGAAAATTATAATTCGGAGAGCACAATTGTTTCAGTTGCAAACGCCAAGAATATAGAGCTACATACAATTAAGTTGAATTACTAATCTTATAGGATTTAATATAAAATCCATCAAAGAATAGATGTTATACGCATACAACACTTAGTAGCCGTTATAGATTCATTTCAAAAGTATTACTTTTAGATGGGTCCTTAACGGCATTTTTATGCGTAATATTTTTTTGATTTTCTTACTGCTTCCATGTTGCTGTTTTTCCCAAAAAGAGCACTCGGAATCAAATCATAACTATATCTATGATTTACCGTTTGAGGCAGGTAAAACAGTCTTGATCATGCAGGGATATAACGGTAAATTTTCACATGTGGATAAGTATGCGCTGGATTTTCGTTTGAGAAAGGGAAAACTAATTTGCGCGGCCAGAGGCGGAAGTGTTCTAAAAGTTGTCGAGCACAATAATATTGGTGGTGCAAATATAAAGTATATCAATAAAGGAAATTATGTTGTAATCGACCACGGGGATGGCACCTATGGTGGCTATTGGCATTTACAACAGAATGGCGCATTTGTAGAGATTGGTGACACCGTTAAGACAGGAGAGCCAATTGGGAAGTCAGGTAGTACAGGATTTTCATCAATGGCTCATTTACATTTTATGGTATACAGCTATGATGAGAATGGCAGTCAATATACTTTACCGACCCTATTTAAAACGAAAAAAGGTACGCGTTTCCTAAACTCATATAGCTGGGTAAAACACCATTGATCAATTTTAATGCATAAAAAAAGCCGAGACATGCTCGGCTTTAGAATTAATTTTCGTTGTTTAGAATTTCAATGATAATCCCATTTGAAGTGGAGCTCCACCCCATGCGCCCAACTCTACGTGTGCTCCTAAGTTTTCTGTAAAGAAAAAACGTGCACCGAATGCCAAACGAAAGGCAACGGGTATAAGTGCGCCATCTTGATCTCCTTCAATAAAACCTGTAGAAACTCTACTTACATATTTGTAGCCAACACCAGCTCCGATATAGGCGTCTACCAAATCATTCTGAACAATATGCTTATTCATTCTAAGCATTACTCTCATTCTTTTAGTAGTTAAACCGTAATTTTCAGTGTACGAAGAGTCACTAAAGTTCCCTGTATTTGGATCGAATACTTGAGTAGTAATTGTTTGGTCATAGCTGTAACCTGTTGTTACATAGTTACCATCCAAACCGATACCAAAACCGTCGGCAACCATATATTCTAGTCTTCCGCCAAAAGCAAAAGGCCCACCTGTTCGACTATAGTTGTCCCATGC
>CAJXCU010000049.1 GCA_913051935.1 uncultured Flavobacteriales bacterium | reverse complement strand
CTGGTCATATTTACTTTAGCTCATCAAGGTTGGATTCTTATTTAAACAGCCAATTCCCTTCGGGTGTTCTAAGTGAATTGTACTCAATTAATGAGAATGGCGACTTAAGCCAAGTTTTGACTACACCCGCAGAAAATTCAGTTTGGAACAAGGACAAGACAAAATTAATTTATCATGACAGAGTAGGTTATGAAAACGCGTGGAGAAAACACCATACTTCTTCCGTGACACGTGATATTTGGCTATACGATGTCAAAACAAAAGAGCATACTCAGTTAACTGATTTTAACGGTGAAGATCGAAATCCGGTATGGAGTAAAAACGAGCAGTTTTTTTATTATTTGTCAGAGGAGTCAGGGGACTTTAACGTTTGGAAGAAAAATATTGCAGAGGGCGTCAAAACTCAAATTACAAATTTCAATGATCACCCCGTACGCTTTCTAAGCAGTTCAAATGATGGCTTGCTATCTTTTGGTTTTGATGGCGAGCTATATACCATGAAGGAGGGTGAAGCACCGAAAAAGTTAAATATACAGATCAATAGTGATGACGATTTCAACACCACCAAAATCGTTGATGTAAAGGGTGATGTTACTGAAATTGTACTATCGCCCAATGGTGAGGAATTGGCTTTTGTGGCAAGAGGAGAAATCTTCGTTACGGCATTGGATTATTCAAAAACGAAAAGAATTACAAATACGACTGAGCAGGAGCGAAGCATTAGTTTTAGTCCTGACGGTAGGAGCATATTATTTGCATCTGAAAGAAATGAAAGCTGGAATATATACCAAATAAGCCTCGAGCGTGAGGAAGAAAAGTTCTTTTATGCGTCTACTGTTTTAGAAGAAGAAACCCTTATAGAGACTGCGCAAGAGACATTTCAGCCTCAGTTTTCTCCGGATGGTAAGGAACTCGCATTCTTGGAGGAAAGAGTCATTTTACGGGTAATGAATTTAGATTCTAAGAAAGTGAGAACAGTTTTGGATAAAAAGTATAATTATTCATATTCTGATGGTGACCAAGCGTATGAGTGGTCTCCTGATGGCAAGTGGTTTTTGGTACAATATTTACCATTCGATAGATGGAACGGAGACGTAGGTTTGGTTTCTGCTGATGGCAAAGAGCTCATTAATTTAACTGAAAGTGGCTACGAATGTTCGAGTCCGAAATGGGTTATGGACGGTGAAGCAATCATTTGGTTCTCAGGCCGGAACGGAATGAAAAGTCACGGCAGTTGGGGGGGCCAGCAAGATGCCTATGCCATGTTTTTAACTGAGGATGCGTATGATAAATTCAACCTTTCTGCGGCAGAACTTAAACAAATGAAAGCCGAAAGCAAGTCAGAGGACAAAAAGAAGGACGATAAAACAAAAAAGGGAAAAGCGAAAAAGAAAGATTCTGGTGATTCTGATGATGAGAAGCAATCAATGGAACCACTTGAGTTTGACATGACAAAGGCCAAAGACCGTATAAAAAGACTTACCATCCATTCTTCTAGCTTAAGTGATGCAATATTGACCAAGGATGGATCAAAGTTATTTTACCTGAGTTCATTTGAAAAGGGTTTTGATTTGTGGGTACAAGATTTCAAAAAAAATGAAACTAAATTGCTCGCGAAACTTGGGACCTCCTATGGATACCTAAAGTTTGATGAAAAAGAGGCGAATGTTATTGTCATTACCAATAGATCTATCAAGAAAATCAGTGTAAAAGGAGGTTCTCCCAAGCCCGTTGCTTACTCGGCGAAAGTGGAATTAAATCAGCAGGATGAATTTAAATACATTTTTAACCACGCTTGGAGACAAACGCTTAAAAAATTCTACGTGGAAGACATGCATGGAGTCGATTGGGAATTCTACAAAAATGAGTATGCCAAGTTTTTGCCGCACATTAATAATGGCGCTGACTTTGCTGAAATGCTCAGTGAGTTACTGGGGGAGCTGAATGCTTCTCACACTGGTTCAGGCTTCCGCTTTAGTATGAAGGGGGGTGACCGCACTGCCTCTTTTGGGATTTATCCCGACTATACCTTCAAAGGTGTGGGTATTAAGGTTGCCGAAATAATTGATAAAAGTCCCTTACTCACCCATGATTCCAATGCCAAGTCCGGTATGATTATTACGAAAATAAATGGGCAGATGATTAAAAATATGCCACATTACTTCAGCCTGTTAAAGAATCAATCGGGAGAAAATATTTTACTGACTTATACTGTAAAGGGGGAAGAATATAGTCAAGTGTTCAAACCCATATCGAAAGGCGCAATGAATAATTTAGCATATGAACGTTACGTCAAAAATAGAAACAAGCAAGTTGAAGCGCTTTCGGATGGAAAAATTGGATATGTTCATGTTAGAGGGATGAATGATGCTAGTTTCAGACAAGTTTATTCAGATGCTCTAGGAAAGCACGCAGACAAAGAAGCATTGATTGTTGACACACGATTCAATGGCGGCGGTTGGCTACACGATGATTTAGCAACATTTTTGGGCGGAAAAATGTATGCTACCTTTTTACCTCGAGGGCAAAAGATTGGGAACGAGCCTTTATCAAAGTGGTACAGGCCGTCAACGGTACTCATAGGCGAAGGGAATTATTCTGATGCACATGGTTTCCCATTTGCCTATAGATCCTTGGGTATCGGTAAAACAATAGGGATGCCAGTTCCCGGAACGATGACTGCAGTATGGTGGGAGACGCAAATTAACAGAAAAATCTATTTTGGAATCCCGCAGGTTGGAATTCAGGATCTTGATGGTAAGCTTCAGGAAAACTATCAGTTTGAGCCAGATATCGAAGTGAAGAATGATTATAAATCAGTGTCTGAAGGCAGAGACAAACAAATAGAAGCCGCTGTTAAACATTTATTAGGGCTTTAATGCCTCTGGACTTTTTATAAAATTCAACTTTTAATGATTAATTTTTCATCATCGCAAAAGGCGAAAAACTTTGAGATAAAGGTATTTTTTCCTTAATGATTGAAGGCTATGAAGAAAGTTTCTGCCTATATAAATTGGAATTGACTCGAGATTTATTTGAGTAGTCATATTTTTGAAAAAGAGTACAATGAGACATCAATGTTAAAACAGTATGAATTTTTCAGCTTGAGTTTTGACCAATTGTCATAATTACACTATCTTAGCCTTCTAAATTTATTCTAAACTCAAACCACTGATTGTATGCGTTATAGGTTTTAATGTATTTCAATTTTGGGACTATTTCAATGTAGTCTCATTTTAATTGTAAAAACATTGATAATTAGGTGATGCAACAATTCTGGTCTAGAATTCGTTTAGGTAATGAAATATTTTGCTAAACAAAATACATATTAAACAATTGACAAAGGTATAAGCTGTGCGCAGTTTTCTTAAATATAGTCTTCAACGAAATTTTTTAATAACAGCCCTTTTTGCGCTGTATGTCGTCGGTATTAATGGCCAACAGAGCACGTATACAATTAACAGTGGATTCAGTGGTGATGATGATCTAATTGAGGAAGAGAATAATAGTAGCACTGGAAGATGGGCCAAAAGGGATACGTATTATGATAATTTTGAATTTTACTGTTCAAAGTGGAAAGGCTCGAATACAGTAGGAACAGTGGGTTGTATCATTTTTCGATGGGGTAATGGAGGTTACTTTGTCCTAACCCAAGAAAAAGATACGGGTAAATTCCGGCTCAAACATAGGAATACAAATAGTGGCAATACTACGAGGCAATTGGCTTATTACGATGGTCCAAATAATGCACAACCTTCAGTTAAAATTACCTGCGTTGGTCAGAATATCATCGTAGAAATTGATGGGACCGAAAGAATGAATGTGACGCACGCTTACGATTACAGCGGAGAATTTGCATTTTGGAAGTCAGGTAGATATAATGATGGAAATGAGTGGCACAATATCACTATGGTTGAGGTTCCGCTAGGGCAATGGACAGGTGCAGTAAGTACTGATTTTCATGACGCTGCGAATTGGAGCGGGTCTATTCTGCCTACGTCAGCAGATGATATTATTATTCCGGATGTTACGAATCAACCTGTGGTTACCACCTCTGTCTCTGTAAATGCGATTGATGTTTATTCGGGGGCAGATATTACGATTAGTTCAGGCACACTGAGTATTGCGGATTCAACCGACATGGACGGTACGCTCATTATTGAGTCTGGTGCTGTTTATGACGCTAATGGTGATTTCGATGCAACTGGAGGCAGCGTTACTTTTAATGGAGCAGGAACGCTACAGGTGTCTCACGCGACCATTACAAGTTTTGGAAGCTTGACAAGCACGGCCGGTACCATAGCATTTGAGGGAGTAGGTGCACAAAATATTCCAGCCGGTACATATTACAGCCTTGATATAAGTCAATCCGGGACGAAGACTATCACTGGTGACATTACGGTTAATGGGGACATAACGCTAACAGACGGTGAATTGGACTTAAATGGAAATCACGACCTATACCTAAAAGGTGATTTATCAAAAACAAATGGGTCCTTAGTTAACAGTAGCTCAAGTAATGGATATTTAATCCTTGAGGCGACATCCTCTGAGAATTTGAGTCAGGCCATTTGTGGATTTACTGCACCGGCAATAAGTATTAAAAAAATAAATTCTGGTAATGCTGAAATTACAGGTGACATATCGGCAAATTATATTTGGTTGCAAAGTGCGAACTCTGGTACTTTTACTATCGATAATAATTATAATTTGGATGTTGATGATAAAATAGTTGTCTCAGGTGGCACATTGAATATCCTTTCAGGATCACTATCGACTTCAAAAAATTCTAGTTCGGCTCACGAACTTTCAGGCGGAACGTTAGATATTGATGGTGGTACTGTTTCATTTGGAAGCTCTTCGAATAGCACAGCTGATTTAAATATTGACGGCGGTACACTAGACATTTCTGGTGGTACTTTAAACGTTTCAGATTGCTTTGATATTGAAACCGGGACGTTCACTCAAACGGGTGGAGTGGTCAACGTTAAAACCTACACTTCAGGTAATGGTGATAGTGATCATAAGTTTGCTATGGATGCGGGTACATTAAATCTGACTGGAGGAACAATGAACCTTCTCGACGAGCACGAAGATGCGGATCATTATTCAATGTATATTTCTTCAGGAGTGACCACGTCGTCGAATGTTGCTCACACGATTAATATATTAACCAATGATGCATCTAACGATGAGGATAGATATATTGACCTAGGCGATGCTTCAAATGCTATTGGAAATTTGACATTTGATTTATCTGGGCATGAGTTATATTTTAAATCGAATTCGGATGTTCTAGGGGATTTAACAGCTACTAATGGTGATATAGATGTTTCAAGCTATACGGTAAATGTTGCTGGAAACGCTGAATTTACAAATGATGATTTATTGATTTCCACAGGAATATTGGACGTAGATGGTTCGTTTAATTCGCCTAATAATACCACTTTTTCAGGTGCTGGCCGATTACAACTGTCCGGAGCTGTTTCAAGTTTGGGTACGATGACCAATTCTGTTGGTACTGTTGAGTATGATGCAAATGGCAATCAGAATGTATTTGCAGATACATACTTCAGTATAGAAATTGATGGTTCAGGAACAAAGACATTACCGACAAGTAACATTACGGTTAATGGAGATTTAACGATATCATCGGGCACATTAGAGTATAATAGTGTCTCAAATGATAAAAAGATTACATTGAAAGGGAGCATGTCGGGGTCAGGAACAATTAATGCAAGTACATCGAGCATTTTTAAAATCGATGGAGATGGTACCAATCAAGATATTTGTTGTATTTCTTCTGATGATATTGGCATTCGTTTAGATGATTTAGCGAACGCAACAACCTCAAGTGATATTTCTTGTAAATATTTAGACTTGTTATCTGGATCAACTGGGTCATTCACAATTGATGGTGAAACTGTTACTATCAATCCTACAGGGGGTTATTTAGAGATGGATGGTGCTAATTTAACGGTTTCTTCGGGAAGCTTAATTGTCCATTCTACAAGTGAATCGAAAAATGAGCTAGATGCCGGAATACTTACAGTGAGTGGTGGTAGCGTATCTTTCACCGGAAATAATTCTTCAACTAGTACTGGTGGCGACTTGAATGTTGACGGAGGAACGCTCATGGTTTCCTCGGGTAGCATTAGTATTAATGATGAATTGGATGTAGGTACAGGTACAATTCATCAAACGGGGGGAGCCATTTATGTAGATGCTGGAACAAATAGCAATAATGGAACGGGTGCAAACAAGATTGATATGGATGCAGGTTCGTTGAATTTATCTGGGGGGACGCTTTATTTGCAAGGGCAGTCAAATGACTCACACAAGTGTATAGATATCGCTTCTGCCGTTTCTACATCTATAACCTCTGCGCATACTATTGATATTGGTACAAACTCAACGCCGAAAGATATGTATATCGCTATGAACGGGCATGCAATAGGAAACCTAACCGTAAATCTTTCAGGTAAGAGCACCTTTTTAACGGGAGATCTTGCCATACAAGGTGCTGTTAATGTTATCGATGGGTTATTGAATTTAGATTCGCATGACGCAAATGTTTCGGGGACCACAAGTATAGGGGGGACGCTGCAGATAGGTTCAGGGCAGTATGATGCCGATGGAACATTTGACGCCTCCTCTGGGTCTATAGATTTCACGAACTCTGGTGGAGAGCTATATGTTTCTGCACCTTCCGTGACAAGCTTTGGTTCATTAGATGATGCTTTGGGGACCGTTATCTTTGACGGTTCAGGTGCACAGACAATATCTGAGGCAGAAACATTTTACAGCCTGAAAATTGACAACTCCTCTGGTGTTACAATGAATGCAGCTATAAATGTGAATGGTACATTGAATATGAATTCCGGAAACATCATCAATTCTAATAATATATTAACTGTAGGTTCATCGTCAGGTGAAGGATCAATCAATCACACTTCAGGTATTGTGACAGGAAGTATCAGACAATATTTCCCTAATACTGTAGGATCTAAATTTTTTCCGGTGGGTAATTCAACCATTCTTCGAGATATCACTGTGGACTTTACCAGCGCACCTGGAACAAATCAATACCTCACTGCTTCTTATAATTCAGGAAAACCTCAAGGAAGTAATGGTACAGACCTATATACCGGTCTCCCTCTTACGACCGTAGATGGTCAATATATAGAAGACTATGATGACGAGGGGTATTGGGAAATTATTCCAGGATCGGCCTCTCTTGGCGATAGTTATTCTGCAGATATAAATAGTAAGGCCTATAATGTGAGTGTGCATTGTAATAATTTGACTGCAGATGATGGTGTATCACTGATTGATAGAACTACAGTGAGGGCAATAAAAAGTTCGGGTCCCAGCCATTCGTCATGGGAATCACTAACTCCTGGTTCTGTTACCGGTTCTGATGATGATTTTATATTGACAGCTTCCGGAACGGGGTTTAGCTTTTTCGGTGCTGGTAAA
The DNA here is from genome assembly GCA_913051935.1 of uncultured Flavobacteriales bacterium. Lineage (GTDB taxonomy): Bacteria > Bacteroidota > Bacteroidia > Flavobacteriales_D > Crocinitomicaceae > UBA952. The sequence goes on along the minus strand of CAJXCU010000049.1, from coordinate 9,828 downwards.
GGATCAGAAAACTCGGCACTTCCTGTCGAGCTCGTTAGTTTCAGTGGAGAGTGCTCCGATGGAATCGTTCATTTGGAATGGCAAACGGCTTCCGAGCATATTAGTGAAGATTTCGAGGTAGAATATTCTCGTGATGGCATTGATTGGAGTCTGATACATATTGAGCAATCAGCAGGCTTTAGTACTACGCTCCTTACCTATGATTGTGTGCACACGCAAGCAATTGTTGGAAATAATTACTATCGCTTGATTCAAAACGATACAGATGGTAATTCTGTGATTTATGACAATGTAATCATCAATGTATCATGTCAGTCGGCCGACAAAGCATACTTCTCAGTGTTCCCTAATCCTGGAACGGGGTCCTTTCAAGCAGTCATTAATAACTCAGAAATTGAAGGGCAGGCGAGTTTGAGGATTTTGGATACCAAAGGTGGGCTCGTAGTTAAGAAACCTATTGAGGTAAACTCGGGAATCAACATGTTTGTTGTCAATCAACCCCTTTCTTCAGGGATTTACTACATCTACATTGACGATGGCTCAATAAAAACACGTGTTGTAAAATACTGTGTACGATAAGTTTAATCTGATAAAAGAGGGTAGATATAGTTTTCAAATTCGTTCCACTTTTGCTCTGATAATCATTTCGAAATATCTCCTGTAAACTTCGAGGAAATCAGTTTTTTTCTTTCGTTAAGCGTGAAATTTTTATTTATTTATAGCTATGTGTATATTTAACACTATTAAACACAAGTTTAGTTTAACGTTATTTAAAATCACAAGTTTTATGAAATTTTTTTACAATCTATTTTTAAGCTCCTTATTTCTTTTCTTCACATTTATTACATTCTCTCAATCTGATTTAGTCATTACAACGGAGGTATGTGGAAACTCAGGCGGCTCGGAAGTGAGATTGACTGGTCCTTGGTGGGGTTGGGATCCAGCAGGTGGCCCCGTCGCAGCTGATAATGGTGATGGGACATACACCTTCACATTTTCACCGGCACCAACCGATAACATGGAGTATCTATTGGTGTTAGATGGTGTTCAGGAGGATTTGGTAGCCGCCGGAACGGCTTCAGATGATTGGTCTTGTACCCCAATCACAGATTACGCAAATTATGCCAACCGTCAATGGTTAATCTCTGATCCATCGGAAGTTTCGAATGTTTATGGCCAATGTGGGCCGTGTGCTTCACAGCCTCAAGGTTTGACTATTACCACAGAGGTTTGTGGTAATACTGGAGGTTCAGAAGTGCGGTTAACAGGTCCTTGGTGGGGCTGGGATCCTGCAGGTGGTCCAGTCGCAGTAGATAATGGTGACGGGACTTACACATTTACTTTCTCACCAGCACCTACGGATAACATGGAATACCTCTTGGTTTTAGATGGGGTCCAAGAAGATATGGTGGCCGCTGGAACAGAATCTGGGGATTGGTCATGTACACCGATTACTGACAATGCGAATTATGCCAACAGACAATGGCTTACTACAGATGCTGCATCAGTTTCTAACGTATATGGTCGATGCAGTCCGTGTCCATTGCCCGATCTTGTCATTACCACAGAAGTTTGTGGTAATCTAGGCGGTTCTGAGGTCAGGTTAACTGGCCCTTGGTGGGGCTGGGATCCTGCAGGAGGACCTGTTGCAGCTGACAACGGTGATGGAACTTACACATTTACTTTCTCTCCAGCACCTTCGGATAACATGGAATACCTCTTGGTTTTAGACGGGGTCCAAGAAGATATGGTAGCCGCGGGAACAGCATCAGAGGATTGGTCTTGTACACCAATTACCGACTATGCGAATTATGCAAATAGACAGTGGCTTACATCAGAGCCAGCAACATTTTCTAATGTTTATGGTCAATGTGGGCCGTGTAGCACAGTAAATTTGGATGAGCTCACCTCAAATTCTATTTTGAAATTATATCCTAATCCTGCAACTGAAATAATCAAATTCATTTCATCTGATCAAATAGAAAGCATTCAAGTATTTACCCTTTCCGGAAAAATCATGAATAATATCACTATGAGTAATCAAATGATCAATATTCAAGATTTAGAAACAGGTATGTATTACTTATTTGCTCATACAAATGGACAAATTTTGCGTGCTTCATTTGTGAAGCTATAGGAATAGATTATTTGGTATAATTTATTGACCTCAATAGGAATAAAGCAGCCTGAAAAGGCTGCTTTATTTATTTGGCATGTAATCCCATAGATGTGTTACGATTTCTTGAGTCGTACAATGTCTCTTTTTCCAGGTAATTATTCAGTGAAATATTTTTTTTCAGTGGACCCATCATTATAGATAAAAATTAAGGGTGTATTCATTACACGTTTTGATTTTTTACCGGTGTAGTCTATTATTTTAACTAAGGTTTTGGGTTCCTGTTGTATTACAGTAATTTCCGACAAGTCTCCCCATATTAGTTGTGCAAATTCTGGGCGGTCAATAAAAGGGTTGCGGTTATTCTGGTAGTCGTAATATATGATGTCGTTTCTATTTCGTTCCCAGTCATCAACGGGGTCCTCAATATGCCAGAGCATCAAATCTGAGAGCTTTGCATGTACAGGAGCTGAAGTATTATTATTAGATGGAAGGTAATCAATGATTTGAAGGTCTGGTTCGATTCCGCCCCCCTCGTATCTTGTAGCCATGTAAAAGATCATTCTTGCAACATCTCCTTTGACATTTTCATTCGGTTTCCAAACCCACTCTGTTGAGCTTGTATAACATCCAGTTGGGCCGTCTCCGTCGATATAGGGTGTGCTACATTCGGCAAACCATCGGTTATTTCTTGCCGAGTTGACGGACACATCGCATGGCCTTAAGGCATGGACATCTGTTCCAGGGCCTTCTTCATTACCGAAGTTACCATGTGATTTTGCCCAAACATGTTCTCGATTCCAACCATTTCCACCATTATATTCTTCTTCTCCATTTTTAGACCATCCTGAATACAATAAGATAACGTTATTTGGGTTATTTGGGTCTTTATCCGTTTGTTTTAATATATCCCATACATCTACCGAACTGCTCGTGTATGGAAACTCAATATGGTCTTTAATAATCAGGTTTAATTTTGTTTTTAGCGCTGAGCTGATATATCCTTCAGCGGAATTATAATAACCGTTCGGAATCTGTCCAAAAATAAAGTAAGTACAAAAAAAGGAAATTAAAATATGGACGTATTTCATTTAGATAATCAAGTATATACTATACTTATACGCAAAACAGAGCTTAATGTTCCTATAAAGGGTTAAAGACTTTATAAATTTAAGCTTCGTATATTTAAGAGAAGTTAAAATTAAAAAGTAAGTGATATGATACCGATAAAACATTTAATGCATATTAATGCGCCAAAAGAACAGGTTTTTAAGGCGCTCTCAGAAGCAGAAGGACTTGCTCAGTGGTACACAACCTTAGTAAGTGGTGAATTTGAAATGGATAAAGTGGTTACCTTTGAATTTGTCAATTTTGCGGCTTTTAAGTTCAAGATTGTTGGCTATGACCCCAATACGTCTATTCATTTCGAATGTGTCGAGTCTGAATGGGAAAATATTGGGCATGTCATGAAATATGACCTGGATGAAAATGATGGTAAAACGCGGTTGCGTTACGCTTACGAGGGCTTTTCCGAAATGGACGACGCTTACGCAAATATGAACTACAGCTCTGCGAAATATCTAGAAAGTTTAAGGCAATATTGTCAAAAGGGTAAAGGTGAGGCCTTCGGTTCTGCTGCTTACAGGTCTTGACAATTTAATACTGTAACGTATAAATACTTACAATGATTTAGGTACTGCTTTCCATTTTTGCAATCGCGTTTCGATTTTGTTTTACACAAACAATGCTTTGCTACATCTTTGGTGCTGAATTTAAAAAAGTAAGGAAATGGCAAGCTTGGTAACAGTTTTGGTTCTTTTTGGATATATTCTCTATGGAACGCACGATGGCCCTCTGTTGTAATTAAACTTCAGGATTTAATTCTGCTCCACAATGCTTGCAGTGCTTTGCATTGTTTTCATGTCCTTCCAGTGAGCAGTTCGGACAGCTCTGGGTATTCATTTTTTCAGAGAGCGCCAATTCAACAGAAATCATTCCTGTAGGAACAGCGATAATGGCGTAACCCAAAATCATTATAATTGAAGCAAAAAATTGTCCTAGGCCTGTTTGAGGAGAAATGTCTCCGTAACCAACCGTTGTTAAGGTCACGATGGCCCAATAAATACTTCGAGGAATACTTGTGAATCCATCTTTTGGATCTTCAATCAAATAGATAATTGTTCCCATGATAGTTGCAATTGCTAATACAGCAACAAGAAAAACAACAATACGCTGCCGACTTGCTTTGAGTGCCCTTCTTAAGTTATTCGCCTCTTTGACATAACGGATCAATTTTAAGATTCTGAAAATTCTCAGCAGCCGTATGGTTCGAATGGTTTTGATAGAACCTATACTCTCGGAGGTTAAGAATAGTCCAAAATAAGATGGTAGAAGTGATACTAAGTCAATCAAACCATAAAAACTAAAAATATACTTTAGGGGTTTCTTTACACTGATAATTCTAAGAAGGTATTCAATCGTGAAAAAGACAGTAATCGTCCACTCAAAGGGAACTAATATGTGGTGGTATTTGTCGTGGTAATAGGCAACGCTTTCCAACATTACTGCACCAATACTCAGCAGAATCAAAACCATTAAAATCAAATCAAAGAGCTTACCTAAAAAGGTATCTGCTTCAAAAATAATTTCGTGGGTTCTTCTTCTGAAGTTTTTAATCATCATACGTGAAAGTAAAAACAATTCTTTGCTTTTTAAGCAATTTGCCTGCGTTAATCCTATCTGAGTATAATTGAATTCCGCTCAAAAAATTAAATTGCAGCTATGATTCCAACATATATTTTTAAAAGCTAATAATAATAATCTAAGTAATAGTGCATCATTAATTCGATGGGCTTTTTATTTTACTTAATTTTCTTTCTTATCTTTTTTCTGTTGACTAAAAGGCAATTGGTGTTTATTTATTTTTAAATTTGGTCGATTTTAAACTTAAATTGAAATGAAATATACCGATATACTCACAACTTCTGGACTTTGTCTGGTTTTAGCCCTTAGTTCATGTGGAACAATTCTTACACCAAGCAAACAAAACGTCACCATAAAAACTACCTCTGATGATGCAGTAGTTTATTTAAACAATGAAAAATTTGCCGAAGGAAAGGAAACAACGAAAAAGATAGAGAGAAAAGGAAATTATAGTGTAGTTATCGATTACGGAGAGGAGTATATTCAGCACAAATCAGTGCTCATGCCTTTGACCAAAACTGTACCAATTTTTAAAGTTGGTCAGGTCTTAAATTATATTTTTATTCCAGTATTTGGTGGAGGAGTTTTCGGAATCCAGGTGGACAAGGAACAAAAAAAAGCAAGTCCCTATGCAAAGGAAATATTTTTCGATATGGTACCCGAGAAACTTCCGGTCCGTGAAGACGATGCTAAATATCTTTATTTATCGAATATTAGTCTTGATATTGAGAATACAGACAACGAGTTTGTATTTAGAAACGGGGTTTTGCTAAAAGAAGATTTACATAGTTTAGAGGCCTGTGAAAAGCGACTGGATGAAGAGTTTTTGAGTAACAAGCTAAAGGAAGCAGAAAGAGAAGCAAGAAGGAAGTCAAAAAAGAAAAAAGAAAAAGAATATCTAGTCGAAGAAAAAAAAGATTTAAAATATGATGATGTTGTTTTTACCGAGGATCTTATGCAAACTCTTTACGATGGTGGGTTTACAGATACGGTGAACAATGTCTTTTCTGACAACAACAATACATTAATTCTAGAAGGTAAAATTGATAATGTTCTACTCTATAAAATATCACATTTTTGGAAAGGAGGAACTGTTTGTCAATCAGAAACTAAATTAGTTTGGTATATCAAAAACACCTACGGTGAGATCTTAGATTCTGTTGTAGATAATTCTCTATCAAATGCTATGAGATTTCCACCCTACAGCTATCAAACTACTTGGGACCAAAGACAAGCAATATGTATAAAAAGTACAGTCGAAAGTTCAGTTACAAAATCATTTTACAGATTGCTTGAAGGAGAAACCTTTAAAAAACATTCTAAAATAATTACTGATTTTAACCCAGGTCTTGAGGCCACAAAGCTCAAAAAGCCGGTTGCTATAGTTGCGGATAAAAGAGATGCTGCGGAGGCCTCTGTGATTATTAAAACAGATGCTGGTCACGGTAGTGGTTTTGCAGTAACCAATGATGGTTACATTGTAACAAATTATCATGTTATTGCAGCGGATAAAAAAGCTGTTGAGGATATGACTGTTTCGGTAATTGATTCTGATGGAAAGGAATTACGGGGAAGGGTAGAGAAGGTCAATAAATATCAAGACATAGCCCTGATTAAAGTGGATAATGAGTTTTCTAAAGCATTTTATTGTAGTAATGAAAAAACATTTAGAAAAATGGATGATATATATACTATAGGCGCACCAAAGTCTATAAGCCTAGGACAATCTATATCAAGTGGTTTAATTTCTAATGAAAGAAAAATAAATAATAACTACTTGTTACAGCTTGGTATGTCTGTGAACTCTGGAAATAGCGGAGGTCCTATTTTTGACTCAAAGGGTACCTTACATGGCGTTGTTGTTTCTAAGCTAATCGGTAGAAATACTGAGGGAGTCAGCTTCGCTGTACCGAGTTACTTGTTACAAGAATACTTAAATATTCATTATTAATAGCTTGCATTTACCAATTTATAAGTCCATCAGTATTTTGATGGGCTTTTTGTTTGATTTCCTGATCTTTTATCTAAATTTAGTCAATCTATAATCTATAAATTTTAAAATATGAGAAAGGGATTATGTGTTTTTGCACTTGGTGCAATTTTATCGTCTTGTGGTGGAGGTTCTGCTGCAGACATTGATGTTAAATCGATAGATTCAGCTTGTGGATGTGTTGAGGTTGCCGCAAAAATAATGGCAGAACAAAATGATTTGGCCAGGGAGATGATTGCCTTGGGAGAAGATGCTTCAGACGAGGAACAACAAAAAATAGAGGATGCCAATAAACCTCTAAAAGAAAAACAAAAAGAAATTGAGAGGCATTGTCGCGGAGACTTAAGTCCACGGAAATTGGAAGAAGAGGAGTGCAGCGCAATAAAAAAATATGAAGGCCTTAAAGTTGAACAAAAGGAGTTGCGTCGTAAAATGTAATTATTTTTTGAAAATAAATACCGACCCTACCAATTGTTTGGTGGGGTTTTTTTGTAGAATTATTTTCATCAGTGTACTCATTAGTTCGATATAGACCAAGAATATTGCTGAAGTTTAACCTGATTTTTCACTCTTTGTGTATATTTGACGTAAACTAAAAATATCAATAATATGCATTACAGAATTTCAAAAGTTAAACATGCGGCAGGAGCCAGGGAATCAATGATTTCGCATCTCGAATCGATGTCTGAAAAGATCCATGCTATTGCTGGTCTTCATAGTGTGAAGCTCATAGAAATATCGGAAACAGAGAGCATTGCTTTTTCGAAGTATGACAATGCACAGCAGGTCATTGATGCTGAGGATCAATTTAGAGAAATCATGGGTGGGATGATGCAGTTCATGACGGGTCCACCCGAAATCATGAACGGTGATGTCATTTGGCAGGTGAGCAAATAATACACGAATAAGTTGAGTGGTATTATGCCACTTAGCTTATTTTTTCTACAAAGCTTTTTTTCTACTTTTATATAAAATCCCACCTATGGACATGCCACTGAATGAAAAAAGCATTCGCGCCTTACAAGATTTGCTCGAACATGACAACCAGCAAACCCGACAAGCACTCAGAGACTTATTCAAGGATTCACTTTTTACGCCTAGGTATAACATTTCACTTGACGAGGAACGTGAACTTGCTTATCAACGCCTAAAAAGCATTTGCGACAATCAGCTTATTTCAGTGATTGATTTTAAAGACAACCCGCACCGAATTTTTTCTGTGCACGAGGCTGTTGGTATGATGGATGGTTCAGCAGCGACAAAAATGACGGTGCAATTCAATTTATTTGGAGGAACCATCTTTAAGCTAGGCACACAAACCCATCACGATCAGCTCTTGAGTGATATTGATTCCCTAAAGGCGGTAGGCTGTTTTGGATTAACGGAGCTAGGCTGCGGAAATAACGCAGTGGAAATGCAAACAACTGCAACATATGATAGCACCACTGAGGAGTTTATTATTCACACACCGAATGTTAAGGCACGAAAATACTGGATTACCAACGGTGCAGTGCACGCACATTATGTAATTGTATTCGCTAGGTTAATTAATAAGGAAGCCGATGAGGGGATACATGGCTTTCTTGTGCCCATACGTGACCAAGAAATGAAAGTATTGCCAGGTGTAACTGTTTGGGACATGGGTTATAAAATTGGTGTGAATGGGATAGATAATGCCAGTATTGGGTTTAATCAAGTGCGCATACCTAGAGCATATATGTTAGATTCAACATCAACAATATCTAAAGAAGGTGAGTTTCAAAGTCAAGTAAGAAGCAAACGTGGTAGGTTTTTGACCCTTGCCGATCAGCTTTTGAGTGGGCGTTTATGTATTGCATCCATGACAATGGGTAGCACAAAAATTTGTTTAGACACCGCAATCCGTTACTCAAGCTCAAGGCTAGCTGTCGGACCTAATGGGAAAAGTGATACGCCTATTATTGATTATCAATTACAGCAACGCGCATTGATGCCTTTATTGGCTAAAACCTTCGCTTATAATATGGCACTGAATCATACGAAAGATCTTTTTGCCGCAATTGACAAAGCGGGAAGTGATCCGATGGAAGTCCTTTTGCTTTGTTGTGTTATGAAAACTCAAATATCCTGGCATGCTGAAAATACTGCGACTACGAGTAGGGAAAGATGCGGCGGACAAGGATTTTTGGCTGTAAATCGCCTTGGTGAAGGAATAGTAGGTGGTCATGCTGGAATTACTGCAGAAGGTGACAACCGTGTGTTGATGCAAAAAATAGCCAAAGAGCTACTCGGAAGAGCAGACAAAAGTCAGCTCGCCAAGCAAAAAGCACTGACCTTACTTCCAGGATTTTTAAGAAGAATGATTCAAGGCACAGGTATTGGCAATCTTTCAAATCCAGCATTTCTTTTAAGTATTTTGAAGGCAAGAGAAAGCCATTTGCTTTCTGAGCTTGCGATGAGCTTACATTCGAAAAAGAAACAAGGAAAAAGTTTATTTGACGCTTGGATGTTTGAGGAGTCTGATACCATTCAGGCATTATCGCAAGCATATTCAGACCGTGTTGTTTATGCCGCTTCTCTTGAGGCCTTAAAAAGCTGTGACAATGTATTGAAGCCAATGCTTGAAAAGCTATTTTTATTATCTGCATGCGATTGGATTTCGCAAGATTTAGGTTGGTTGCTTACAAACAAAATCATAGCCAATAAAACAGGCAGGGCACTCCCAATATATGTTCGATCGCTTTGTGCTGAGCTTGGACCTCATGCATTGTCCTTGATTGATTCCTTTGGAATTCCTGAGCACATGCGCCATGCGCCAATAGCTGGAGATTGGGCAAAGTACAATGAAACAGACAACTTCGGAGAATTACTCTCTGAATTACAGAATCAGTCTAAGGTTTAGCCATAAAAAAAGCCCCCATTTCTGGAGGCTTTATTATTAGGTGTTAAATATTTTTACTTCACTTTAAAGAGCTTATCAGCGATGAGCGTACTTCCATCTTCTCCTAAAAGTCGATAGAAATAAGTTCCATTACTGAAT
>CAJXCU010000048.1 GCA_913051935.1 uncultured Flavobacteriales bacterium | reverse complement strand
CCTCCTGTGTCAATTACAGAAAAGCTACAACCATTCCATTCGCCTTGACCATAAATACGGTCTCGAGTAACTCCACTCACCTCCTTTACAATAGCATCTCTTGATTCTGTCAATCTATTAAAGAGTGTTGATTTTCCGACGTTGGGTCTCCCGACAATTGCAACAATATTTGACATGTCTTCTTTATTTAATATCCGTATTTCTTTAGCTTTTGCTCTGAGCTTCTCCAATCTTTATCGACCTTGACATAGTTTTCTAAGAACACTTTTTTGTCTAAGAACTTTTCTAAATCGATTCTTGATTTCTTCCCTATTTTCTGAAGCATATCTCCCCCTCTACCGATAATGATTCCTTTTTGTGAATCACGTTCGACAATAATTTGAGCACGAATTCTTATGATTCGTTCTTCTTCTTTGTATTCCTCAACTAAAACTTGACAGCTATATGGAATCTCCTTTTGACAGAGCTCGAATATCTTCTCTCGTATAATTTCAGAAATAAAGAAACGCAAAGGACGGTCTGTTAGGTCATCCTTATCATAATAAGGCGGACTCTCAGGAATATGCTTGACAATTTCTTCCCAAAGCTCTCCCACATTAAAATCATGTAAAGCAGATATCGGACAAACCTTCGCATTAGGCAATTGAGCTTGCCAATATTCAATACGTTTAAAGACCTCATCTTGAGAAGATAGGTCTATTTTGTTAATCAGGCAAAATACGGGTACGGATAGCTTCTTAATACGGTCTAGCGTTTTCACATGGTTCATCTGACGCTCCTTTGTGTCAGTTACAAAAAGTAAAACGTCAGCATCCTTTATAGAACCCTGAACACTATCCATCATATTGTCATGAAGCTTGTATGCCGCATTTACAACACCAGGAGTATCCGAAAAAACAACCTGAAGGTCTTCCTCATTCACAATACCAATAATACGATGACGTGTGGTTTGAGCCTTTGAAGTAACTATTGAAACGCGCTCGCCTACAAGGCGATTCATCAATGTTGACTTACCTACATTTGGGCTACCTACAATATTTACAAAACCAGATTTATGCGCCATGCTCATTGATTGAAGCGCAAAGGTACGATATTTAAAATGATGATAGAATGAATGTGTAAAATCAAGCCATTTTCTGACGCTGGATCAAATACTGCTGTAAAATAGGTGCAACACCCTGGGCTACATCTACCTCAATGAAATCGATATGAAGATTTATACAACGCATACGTATTTCATCGAAGTGTTGCCTCAGCTGTTTTTTGTATTCATCCCTGATTTCAAGCGGGTTCAGTTTTAAACGCTCTCCAGTCTCCATGTCAATCAGCTCATGTGGTCTATTTTCAAACTCTAAATCCAATTCCTTTTGGGCATCCATTACCTGAAAAAGAACCACTTCATGCTTATTATGCTTCAAATGCTGCAATGCCTCCACAATTTCGTCAACCTTGTCAGGATCATCGAGAAGATCTGTAAACAAAACGACTAGGCTTCTTTTGGGCGTAAGCTCAGCAATCTCATGAAGTGCTTTTGCTGTTGAAGTATTCTTCCTTTTTGAAGGCTCGTAGGTATTCAAGCGCTCTTCCATCCGCTCATAGAGCTCACGATGATGCCGCTGAGATGATTTTATTTCCGAAACATAATCGACCTGATCTGTAAAAAAAGAAATGCCTACAGCGTCCCTTTGTCTCCGAAGTAATTCCATTAAACTAGCTATGGCATATATAGAAAACTCGAATTTAGAGGCATTTCCTTCACTAAAATACATAGAGCTCGAGGCATCCAGGACAAACAAACAACGCAAATTGGTTTCTTCCTCATACTTTTTAGTGTACATACGTTCCGTACGCGCAAAGAGCTTCCAATCAATATGACGTGTAGATTCGCCGTTATTATACAACCTATGCTCCGCAAATTCGACAGAAAAACCATGGAAGGGGCTTTTGTGCAATCCTGTGATGAATCCCTCGACAACTTGTCTTGCAAGGAGCTCTAGGTTTCCAAAATCGGCAAGTTTGATTCTTTCGATAGGCATACGCTAAAAATAGGGAAATTTTAGCTTTTTAGGGTCTTCTTATACCTTAAATAGGCATTCATTATAATTCCTAAAAAAATGAACAAAACTCCAAGATTCACCATCATATTGAGGCGCTCATCAAAAACAAAATACCCTACAAGCAAGGCATAAACAATACCGAGATATTGAAACGGAATAATCAAGGATGACGAACCAAGATGCAATGCTTTGGTCAGCAAAATTTGAGCAAACTGCGTAAAAATACCAACCAAAAGTAGCAACAGCCACTCCACACCTGCAGGCATTACAAAATCAAATAGGCAAAGTAAAACCATAAATGGTATTGAAACCATCGGAAAATAAAGAACAATAGAAATTGGCTCATCTGTTTTTTTTAGCTTGACAATGGCAGTATAGGCAATTCCTGAAATACTTGCAGAAAGTATCCCGAAACCAATCCAATATGGTTCAAAATAAGTACCGAAATCTTCCGATGTGTAGTTTTGAAATGAAATCAGGCAAACACCCAAAAAAGCGAGCGAAACAAAAATCCATTGAATTTTAAATATCCGTTCTCCAAGTATGAGAAAAGTAAAAAACATTGTAAAGATTGGTGCTAAATATTGAATGACCGCCGCAACAGCAAAAGGCATGTTCTGTATAGTCATAAAAAATAAGGTTAACGCAACCGTTCCCGCTAATCCCCGCAAGATCAACCATTTCTTGTTAACCCCAAAATAGGGCAAGCCTTTTCTGTAAATGATGACCGAGCTAATTACAAAAGAAACAATGGAACGAGACAATACAAGCTCGTGCGCGGGAAGAGATTGAACTTCAAGTTGTCCTAAGGCTAAATTACCACTAAAAAGCTTGACGATAAGGTTGACAACTAAAAAGCATAGTCCAGAAAGAATAACATAAAGGATTCCTTTTTTCACACGTATGGATTCGAATCAGGATTTTTAGTAGCCACCTTTCTTTTTGGATTTATAACCCATACTCGTGAGCATTGTATATATCTTTTCTACAAAATTACCCTGAACTAAAATTACCGCATCCTTTGCTGAACCACCAACACCGCATTTACTTTTCAATTCTTTTCCTAAGACTTTTAAATCTTCTTCTAGACCAATAAATCCTTCAACTAAGGTAACTGCTTTGCCTCCTCGGTTCTTTTTATCTAAAGAAATATACAAGGTTTGTTCACTAGGACTAAGGGTTTCTTCTACCCCATTTCCTTCCTCTTCAAATTGGAAGTCAGGGTTAGTTGAATAAACCACATTAATTCTATTTTTTTTGTTTTTTTTCATGCCAACGATTTAAGTTTGGTAATCTGATGTAAAAGTAATGGATACTTTGTAAGTTAAATATTTAATTTTACCGGAGTAGAACAGAAATATGTCTAAAAAGAAAATCATTACGATTGTTGGTGCTAGGCCACAAATTATCAAAGCATCGGCTATTAGCAGAGCTATTGGTTTGCACTTCAGTGCGGAAATAGAGGAGATTATTGTGCATACTGGGCAACACTATGACCAAAATATGTCACAAATATTTTTTGAAGAGCTAGGCATACCCAAGCCAAGCTATAATATAAATGTGGGTTCTGGAAGACACGGACAGCAGACCGCTAAGATGATAGATGGAATTGAAGAAATCCTAATCAAAGAAAAACCAGATTCAGTTATTCTATACGGCGACACCAACTCAACCATCGCAGGTGCATTGGCGGCCGCGAAAATCCACATACCTGTTGTTCATATTGAAGCTGGACTGCGCAGTTTCAATAAAAAAATGCCAGAAGAAATCAATCGAATTGCATGCGACCACATGTCAAGCTTATTATTCTCACCGACAAAGCAGGGCATTAGGAATCTTCAAAAAGAAGGCTTCAAACTTAAACAAGAGGGAAAAGCAACAATGGACGAACCAAATATGTATCATTGTGGAGATATCATGCTTGACAACAGTATGTATTTTGGAAAAGGTGGAGATGGGGCCACCCCCTTACTTAATTCCTTGGGACTCGTGGCCAATGAATTCATACTATGTACGATACATAGGGATAGTAATACTGATATTGAAGCAAATTTAATCAGTATTATAGAGGCGTTGCTTTCGTGTCAAGAGGAAACTCAAATGAAAATTGTTTTGCCATTACATCCTCGAACCAAAAATAAAATTGAACAGCTCAACGATCATGATTCTGTAGAACGATTTTTAAACAACCCGAATATTACAATACTACCTCCTGCCGGATTCAACGATATAATTGTTTTAGAAAAAAATACAAAATTGATTATTACAGATAGTGGAGGATTACAAAAAGAGGCATACTTTTTCAAGAAACCTTGCGTTATTCTAAGAGATCAAACAGAGTGGGTGGAAATCGTTGAAAATGGGAATGCAATACTCACAGGCGCAGACAACTCAAAAATCAAAAAAGCCATAACTAATCTGCTGACAAAACAAGATTTTACCTACCCCTCTTTGTTTGGTAACGGTCAAGCTGGAAAATTCATTTGCTCTAAAATCTTAAGCGATTTATAATTGATGCTCATATTTGTAGAAAAAGTAAACGAGAGACTAACCTACGCCTTTGATTTTATTTTCAAAGAAAGAGACCTTAATTATATGTTTACCTCTGACGAATCCGAGTTTGAAGAATACTCAGAGGCAAAGTTCAATTATTCGAATAAAAATCTTGGCAATGCTCCCTCTATCGTGCCAAGTTCGATGCTTTTTGAAAATAATATTAAAAATTATTCAATCGACCTATCTGTATTCAACAAAGAAGAATACTTTAGTCTCAATGGCATATGTGATCCGATAGCATGCATATTTTATATTCTCACACGTTACGAAGAATACCAATCTAAATTTAAAGACAAACACGGTAGACACCTCGGTAAAAAATCGATTTTATATCGATTTGGTTGGCATGAAAAAGCCGTATGCGACCGTTGGAGTGAAAATATTTTATTTTTTATTTCTTCACAGACCTCTTTTCGATTTGAAAAGAAAAAATATAGTCCTCAAATTATTCCAACATTTGATATTGATAAAGCTTATGCCTATAAACACAAAGGCATAATCAGAAACATTCTAGGGTATTTAAAAGACCTTTACTCTAATGATACGGGGCGGACAAAAGAACGTAGAATGGTCCTTTCCGGCTCAAAAAAAGACCCTTTCGACAATTACGACAAGATTTTTGATATTCAAAGCAGAGGTTTTGATGTAAAATTATTCTGGATGCTAGGAAATTATGGAAAGTATGATAAAAACATTTCTCATAAAAACCGAAGGCATAGAAGACTCATTCGAAAAATGGATACAATTGCAAGTATTGGTATTCATCCGAGTTATAGATCAAACTCCAATGAGTTTAATATTCACAATGAAATTGAACGCTTGCAAGGTATCATAAAAAAACATGTTAGGTCGAGCCGTCAGCATTATCTAATGCTATTGCTACCGCAAACATATCAACAACTTCTCGAGCAAGAAATCCAGGATGATTACAGCATGGGTTATGCTGATATTATTGGATTTAGAGCAGGTACGGCACGCTCATTTCATTGGTTTGACCTGACGAAAAATAAAAAAACAGCACTGCGCATTCATCCCTTTTGCTACATGGATGGAAGTCTGAACGAATATCTTCAATTGAGTACGAATGAGGCCGAGGAAAGAATTGCTCAGTTATATCTTGAAACTCAGAACTATGGGGGGCAATTTATATTTCTTTGGCACAATGATACCATAAGTGATTACGGCCACTGGGCAGGGTGGTCAAAAGTATTAGAATTTAGCCTTAGGCTTCATGAGCTACAGGTATCTTAAGCTACCATTTCCTATCAAAATCCGCATCTATTAATTGGCTCTTTTCTTCGCTATTCTTAAAGGCGTAATTAAATCCGTTATATACAGAATACCCACCTACTTGTCCCTGCTTATTAATGGCAATAAACCCACACTGTAATCCAGTGACATCGCTGTGCTTCGAGATAATTCTTTCCACAGCAAGTTTGCAGGCAATTTCCGGAGAACGACCTTGACGCATAAATTCAACTACGGTATGGCTTCCAGCAATGCGAATGATTGCCTCACCCATTCCTGTTGCACATGCACCACCCACCTCATTATCCACAAACAATCCTGCCCCAATAATTGGCGAATCTCCAACACGTCCTGCGAGCTTATATGCCCATCCGCTTGTTGTACAGGAACCACTTATGTTGCCGTACTTATCAATGGCAAGCATTCCGATCGTATCATGGTTCTCGTGATTTATTTCAGGTTTTTCAAATTCGTCTTTGTGCTCCTTTTTCCAGGTCTTCCAGTCTTTCTTAACTTCTTTTATTGGTGTTCTAAACTTCTCAAAACCGTAGTCCAAAGCAAATGACTTAGCTCCTCTTCCAACGAGCATTACGTGCTGTGTGCGTTCCATTACGGCTCGTGCGACCGAAATCGGATGTTTGATACCCTCCAGATATGCTACAGCACCACATCGTGATTGGTCATCCATAATACATGCATCCAAAGTAACATGCCCTTCTCTATCAGGTCTACCGCCACTACCAACACTTCGATTTGTCAAATCAGATTCTGTATGACGGACACCGGCTTCTACAGCATCAAGCGCTGTTCCAGAATTACCAAGTAACTTCCATGCCTCCTCATTGGCTGCTATACCATGGCTCCAAGTGGAAATCACCACTGGTTTTTGTGGACTAAAATTAAATCTAGACACCTCGTCATTCATACCCAATATAGACTGGGGCTTAATTAAGGAGGCTAAAGTAGATATTAGACCAAATTTAAAAAATGACCTTCTTTTCATAGCTGTTATTTTCTTTGTTCATTGCTCAGCCAACGACGAAATGCATTGGCATTATTGACATGCTGACGCCCTGAATTCGTAAAATTATGTCTACCTGAATAATCTGCTTTGGCACACATAAAAATATAATCAACCGAGGCCGGATTTAGAACGGCTTCAAGCAATGCAGTCCCTACAATACATATTGGCCCCGGAGGTAGACCTTCATTTTTATAGGTATTGTAGCTACAATCAATATCCCTATGTTCATAAAGGAGTCGTTGCACTCCATCTAATTTACTACCCCAGCAGAACTTAAAGGTAGGGTCAGATTGAAGCTTGATCTTTCGGTTCAATCGGTTCAAATATAAACCTGCAATAATTGGCCATTCATCAGAAATTCGAGACTGCTCAGAGTAGACAATGCTCGCCAAGGTATATGCTTGACTCGGCTTTTTTAATCCGATACTTTTTAATTTAGATATTCGATTTGAATTCCAAAAAGATTTAAATTCGCTCGCCATTCGATTTGTAAAAGCTTCTGCATCTGTATCGTAAAAAAACTGATAGGTATTGGATAAAAACATAGAAGGGAATTCCGCTTCTGAAAAACCGTATAACCTCCATGTTTTGGGATTTAAGAGAAATTGTGCTAATTCTGAGCTATCTGCTTGAATATGCTTTGCAACCTTTTGACATATTTTTTCAATTTGATTCGGACCTGAACAATTATTAAAGGTCACTTTTACCTCCAGCTCACCATTTCCATTTCCAAGACGATTTAGTTTAAATCCATTCAACAAAGAGCTATAAGACATACTTGGCGAAATAACATACTTACCCAAAGCAATATTTCGTGCATTCATGCCCTTATACTTGCCAACGGCTTGAAATAAATCCTGGTCATCAATGATTCCATTTTCAAAAAGTGTCAGAGATAATGAGTCCAAATGGATTGACTTTGAGATGTAAAAGGTTTCGTTTTTGCTATTTAAGGTCGTTTTCTGAGAAGCCAAATACAATTTGAACTTAGGATAAGCCAAATAAGCACCAAAAAACAGAACCAGTGCGGCCAATGCTATTTTCAAAATTCGTATCATAGGTCCAATTTGAAAGATATTAATGTTGAATCTACCGTTTTCTCAGCATATTTTACATAATTCAGAGATTCAAATAGCGCAATACTTGCTTCATTACGGCGCTGTACCTCGGCTTTCAAGCAGGTTAGTTCGAGCTCCTTCTTCGCATATTGAGCCATTAAAATCAAGGCTTGTCTTGCATAACCTTTGTTCCTCAACAATTTTTCTGCAATTAAAACCCCCACATATGCGTTCCCTTTTTTAAAGTCAATATCGTATAAATCAATCATCCCAATTGCAGCATCCCGATTGGAAAGGCATACCATCAGGCGTAGCTGACTGGAATTGTATACATCGGTTTGTTGCTCAATTAAAGCATATATGTTCTGTAGAGAAACCTTTATTTCAGATTGCGTTACAAGCTGAGTTTCATGATCAAGCTCCCATAGATATACACTGAAAGCATCTTTCTTTTCAATTGGTCTTAAGTGTACTGCTTTCCTCTTAGGCATGTAGCTTTTTCAATCGTGCATTTATTTCAAAAATGTCATAGGCACGAATGCCGGCTTCCTCATAAGATACGTTATTCGAATACCAACCCTCAATTAAATCTCTTTCCAATAATTCATTCAAAAGGTCAGAGAGTTTCATCACCTTTTCGGGCATACTCAATGCCTTTTTGATGGGCGACAAACATGAACATTCAGCGGATATCGCACAAGTGTAATCCTTATAAACACCTTCAATATCACTAACTCCTAATTCAAACCTTAACTTTACTTTTAATATCTTAATCCCTTTATTAATAGATATTTGATTAACATTATTTGTTGGCAACCTATCTTTACCATTGCTTTTCAAACTGAAGAAAACTCCTTCGCTAGAAATACCAATGTGAGGCGGTATTTTATCTACATGAAAAATCCAAATCAAGACATCGTTATCCTCCGATATAGAGGACAGGTTTGGTAGATAATCAAACCTAAATTCATATTTCAACTGCTCCTTCATAGATGAATTTAGCAGGACCAATTAAATGGACCTTGGTAAATTTATTTGCACCATCCGATTCATAAGACACCTGGAGTAGTCCTCCTTTTGTTCTCAACTTTATCGAACCATTTGAATTCATTTCTTTCGATGCATGTAACAATGCACACGCCGTAGCCCCTGTCCCACAAGAAAGCGTCTCATTTTCTACACCCCGCTCATAGGTAGCAATAGATAGTTCCCCCGAAGAATGCGCGAAAACCAAATTAACGTTGACGCCATCAGCCTCATATTTTCTTGAATAACGAATTTTGCGGCCAATATTGATCAAATTATTTGTTTCTAACTCCCTTAAATCATTCACTGATATCATCAAGTGAGGTGAACCTGTATCCATAAAAAAGCCTTCTCTAAAGGCAAGTGAATCTATATCTGCTAGACCAACTTGTTTGGGTAAATCTACCGCTGACATTTCTAATTTCACTTCACTTCCACATAGTTGTGCGGAATGCACAGCATCAATTGCCTCAAAAGAAACGCTGTGAGAAGAAAGTAATCCCATATCACCTGCAAACTTTACTGCGCATCGCGCACCATTTCCGCAAAAACTTTTTGACCCATCTGGATTTGAAAAATCCATTAGAAAATCATAATTCTTCGAAGCGTTTAAAAAAATAAGACCATCAGACCCAATGCCAAATTTTCGATTACATAAGAACTTTTTCTCGTCTTCACTCACCCCATTGTATGTGCCATCCATGTTATTGACAAGAATGAAATCATTTCCGGTTCCTTGATATTTAAAAAATTTGAGCAACATATACTAAAACAAATGTAATCAATATGACGTTTACAACTACTGCAATTTTGCTTAACAATCTTTAACACACCTTGTGTACCAAAATAAGTGCTTTAGGTGTTAAACTTGTATGGATAAAAACAACCCTATGAAATTAAATACCGCTCTCAAAACATTAGCAATCGGCTTTTTCGGAGGACTGATCGCAATTGTACTTTTTTTCGAATTCGCCAATCCAATTCCAGAGCCAAGGGTGCAAAAAAAGGCAGAAGAATTAATCGATGGGAATCGAAAAACACCGAGCTTACAAACGAAATTTTCAGGATTAAATACAACAGACTTTAAAGAGGCCTCCATAAACTCAATTAATTCGGTGGTACACGTAACAACAAAAGTTGTTCAAACCACCTTTCAAAGAGATATTTTTCAGGAATTCTTCTACGGTCCTGGGGCAGGTGGTAAAGAATATAAGCAGTTTGGTGAAGGAGCCGGTTCGGGCGTAATTGTCTCGTCCGAAGGTTATATTGTCACGAACAATCACGTAATTGAAAGTGCAAGTGAAATTGAGGTAACTCTTAATGATAATTCAAAATATACAGCAACCGTAGTTGGAGCAGATCCATCTACAGACATAGCGGTGCTAAAAATTGAAAAAGAAGGGCTTCCAGCGATTGCCCTAGGTAATAGCGATGATTTGGCGATTGGAGAGTGGGTTCTCGCCGTGGGAAATCCGTTTAACCTAACTTCAACAGTTACCGCAGGCATCGTGTCAGCAAAAGCCAGAAATATCAATCTTTTAAATAGCCCAAACAAAAACGTTGTACCGATTGAATCGTTTATTCAGACCGATGCTGCGGTGAATCCAGGAAATAGTGGAGGAGCATTGGTCAACACCAGTGGTCAACTCGTAGGAATAAATACCGCAATTGCCTCTCAAACAGGAAGCTACACGGGATATTCTTTCGCAGTTCCAGTCAATTTAGTTCAAAAAGTAATGAAAGACTTGATTGACTATGGAATTGTTCAGCGCGGTTATCTTGGGGTACAAATTAAAAACATAACCCAAGAACTAAAAACAGAAAAAGACCTTCCGAACTTGAAAGGGGTTTACATCGCTAAGGCCATTGAAGGAGGTAGCGCAGAGAAAGCAGGACTTAAAGAAGGTGATGTTGTTCTGAAGATTGGGACAAAAGAGGTAAACTCTGCTGCTTCACTTCAGGAGGAAATCGGAAAAATGCGCCCTGGAGACAAAGTATCTGTCACGTTAAGAACTGCGAAGGGCAATCAACAAATCAAAGAAATTGTTTTAAGAAATAAAGAAGGACAAACCAAACTTGTATCCAAAGAAGAACTGAAGAAAAATGTTGCCCTCGGAGCATCCTTTGTAGCATTGAGTGAATCCGAAAGAGAATCACTCAACATTGATTACGGGGTAAAGATTGAGTCCATTACAGCAGGTAAGTTAAAATCTCTAGGGTTGAAAGAAGGTATTATTATTACTAAAATCAATAATGAGGCTGTTCGAAGCGTTGATCAGCTGGCTACCAAATTAAATGAATCAAATAGTGGAATACTATTAGAAATCATGTCTGAAAGCGGGAAAAGAGACTATGTTGGTTTCGGGCTCTAGGAAGTGTTTTTAAGGCACGGTTTTTGACGTGTAGATAGATAACTTTTGATTGCAAAAAAAAGAGCTTGAATATTTTTCATTTCGCTTTTTTTGGCTTTACTTTGCCATCTGTAATTGAATAAAATTAATCACCATAATTATCCCTTCTGCGCATGAGACAGCTAAAAATAACTAAATCGATAACGAACCGTGAAAGTCAATCTTTAGACAAGTATTTACAAGACATTGGACGGGAGGATTTAATTACAGCTGAACAAGAAGTCGAACTCGCCAAAAAGATAAAAGCGGGAGACCAACTAGCCCTCGAGAAATTGACACGAGCAAATCTTAGATTCGTCGTTTCTGTTGCAAAACAATATCAGAATCAAGGACTTACCCTACCTGACTTAATCAATGAAGGTAACTTAGGTTTGATAAAAGCAGCTCAGAAATTTGATGAAACAAGAGGATTTAAATTTATTTCTTACGCCGTCTGGTGGATTCGTCAATCCATTCTGCAAGCACTTGCAGAACAAGCAAGAATTGTGAGACTTCCTTTGAATCAGGTTGGTTCATTAAACAAAATCAACAAAGCATTTTCTAAGCTCGAACAAGAATATGAAAGACCTCCTTCTGCCGAAGAACTAGCAGAGGCGCTTGAGGTACCTGAAGATAAAATCAAAGAAAGCTTAAATGTATCTGGTCGCCATGTCTCCATGGATGCCCCGCTTACTACAAATGAAGACGGAGGAACATTAATGGATGTAATGGCCAATAGTGATGCGCCAAAAACTGACCAAACCTTAATGGCTGAATCTCTTCAAAAAGAAATTGAGCGATCATTAAGTACTTTAACAGACAAAGAAAGAGAAATTATAAGATTGTTTTTTGGAATTGGAATGAACCATGGGTTAACCTTGGAAGAAATTGGATCTAAATTCAACCTTACTAGAGAAAGAGTGCGTCAAATAAAAGAAAAGGCGATACGACGACTGCGTCATACGTCACGCAATAAACTACTTAAATCCTACCTAGGATAAAACAAACAAGCTGCCCTCCAAAAGGCGGCTTTTTTTATTAGCAAACAACAAATCAAACATACATAAAATGGAACTAGAATTGGGTTATGAAAAAGGCTTACAATTACATATTGAAAAAGAGCGTGCAGCCGTAAAGCTTCAAAGTAAGGTTGGAGAATTACTTTACGAAAAAGGAATTGAGCTCGTACTCTTTCGCCATCATTTGACAGACATCACAATTTCAGAAATAATTAACCTTCATGATTACTCACGCAAGGTAGGTAGCAACACTATAGATGTATTTACTACATCTGAACTTGCTTCAAACCTGCTAGAGCTAAATGTTATACCCTCAAAGCTTGACATAGGAAAACTTGCAAATGAGTGGAATCAGGAAAAGAATTCTTATTCAAATCAAAAAGAATTTTTGATGAAAAAGCTTTCTATTCTGGAAGAGAATCAGGACCAGCCAGTTGAACCACGTGACGTCGTTTTATATGGATTTGGTAGGATTGGGAGGCTTGCGGCAAGAGAATTGATAAAACAGGCAGGTAAAGGTCAACAGCTAAGACTTAGGGCAATTGTTACAAGAAGCTCCAAAGATGCAGATATCATAAAAAGAGCTTCTTTACTGAGAAACGACTCAGTTCATGGGGCTTTTAAAGGTTCTGTCATTGAAGACCTAGAGAAAAAAGCCTTGATCATCAATGGCCAAATTGTTCACATGATCAGTGCAAATGCACCTGAGGATATTGATTATACAACTTACGGTATAAATAACGCTCTAGTAATCGATAATACTGGTGTATTCACCAATAGAGAAGCTTTGTCTCGTCACTTAAGCGCAAAGGGGACCTCAAAAGTTCTACTCACTGCACCTGGAAAAGAGATACCAAATATTGTTTACGGGATTAACCAAGGTGAACTTGATATTGAAAATGAAAATATTTATTCAGCGGCGTCTTGTACCACAAACGCAATATCACCAATTTTAAAACTAATGAGTGATGAATTCGGTGTTGAGAAAGGTCATATTGAAACAGTACATGCCTATACCAACGACCAAAATTTATTAGACAATATGCACAAGAAGCCAAGAAGAGGTCGTTCTGCAGCGATAAATATGGTCATTACCTCTACCGGTGCAGGTAATGCGGTAACGAAAGTAATTCCCGAATTAAAAGACAAATTAACGGCTAATGCTGTTCGTGTGCCAACACCAAATGGTTCTCTGGCAATAATTAGTCTTGAGTTGAATAAAAAAACTACTGTCGAGGAGGTAAATAAAGTAGTCCACAACGAGGCCTTAAATGGTAATCTTGTAAACCAAATTTATTACTCGCTTGATGGTGAACTTGTATCGAATGATATTATTGGAAATACCTGCTGCGCTGTCTTTGATTCTGAAGCAACTTTAAGTTCTAAAGACGGGAAAAGTATCGTATTATATACGTGGTATGACAACGAATATGGATACACAAAGCAAGTTATACGTCTCGCTAAGTATATCACAAAGGTTCGTCGAGCAATTTATTATTAAACTATTGTCCCGGCAATTCAGTTGCCAAGTAAAGATTAATCAAAGAGGTGATTAGTGCGATTACCGCGATCCACAATGCGATTGTGCTTCTTTTACTGTGTCTTTCAGCCATAATACTAGAAGATACGAGTATGAATAGATATAGTTTCAGTAAATTCTAATACCCGTTTTATTCTTGTCTAAGTTTTTAATAAAAAAACAATATGACTTTATGGTTGTTCTTTGACTAAATGTGTAAAAAATCACAGTGATTATTAAAGGCATTGGTCATGTGTATCGTTTTGGAATTATCTCTGATGGACAGATTAAAATCGAAGTAAATCCATGTTTTGTCGCTGCTATTTATTTTTTAAGTAAATGATGTCCACTATGCCTTATTTCGCTAAATTTGTTCTTTAAAGTTTAAGTTAAATTATATGTCTGCAGATATTTTTGAAAAAATCGAAGCCAATAGAGGCCCTTTAGGTATTCATGCCAAACAATCACACGGTTATTTCACATTCCCAAAGTTGGAAGGTGAAATCAGTCCGCATATGGTTTTTAGGGGACGAAAAATGCTTAACTGGTCACTAAATAATTATTTAGGTTTGGCAAATGACCCAGAGGTTAGAAAATTCGATTCGGAAGTAGCTGAAGAATATGGATTCTCACATCCAATGGGTGCTAGAATGATGAGTGGAAACACTGATTTTCATGAACAATTGGAAAACGAATTATCAGAATTTGTTGAAAAAGAGGATACCATATTGTGTAATTTCGGATATCAAGCGGTTCTTTCTTGTATCGATGCGTTAGTGGACCGGAAGGATGTTATTGTTTATGATGCTGAATCTCATGCCTGTATATTGGACGGTGTTCGTTTGCACATGGGAAAAAGATACGTCTTCAAACATAATGATGTTGAAGACTGCGAAAAGCAATTGATCCGTGCTGAAAAATTAGCCGAAGAGACGGGCGGTGCCATTCTTGTGATCACCGAAGGTGTTTTTGGAATGAGAGGAGATCAGGGTAAAGTGAAAGAGATTGTTGCTTTGAAGGAAAAATATAATTTCAGACTTTTCGTAGACGACGCGCATGGCATAGGTACTCTTGGTGCAAAAGGTGGTGGAACTGGACAAGAGCAGGGATGCCAAGATGGTATTGATATTTATTTTGGAACGTTCGCAAAATCATTTGCATTGATCGGCGGATTTATTTCTAGCGATGCACAAGTTGTTGAGTATTTGAGATATAATATGCGTTCGCAAATTTTCGCAAAATCTCTTCCAATGACACTTGTTAAAGGTGCCTTAAAGAGACTTGAAATCATGAGGAGAAGCACGTCACATAAAGACAAACTTTGGGAAATTACTAATGCACTTAAAACTGGTTTAGTAGAAAACGGTTTTGAAATAGGCCCATCAAACTCATGCGTAACTCCTGTTTATTTAAGCGGTTCTATTCCAGAAGCAACCAATCTCATTTTCGACTTAAGAGAGAATTTCAATATATTCTGCTCCATGGTGGTTTATCCAGTTGTACCCAAGGGAATGATTATTTTGAGATTGATCCCAACAGCATCTCATACGCTTGAAGATGTTAAATTTACAATTGATTGTTTTTCAAAAATCGTAGGCAAGCTGAAGGCAGGTGAATATATGGCAGACAAAATTGCGCCTATCCAGTAATTATCTTGGACTACCCTCTTGAGGAATTTATTAGTAATTCAAGTTTTTCCTCGTCAACTATAAGTACTTCTGAATTAAAGTATTTGGATGTATCGCGAAACTGTTTCTTAGCGCCTGAAAAGTGTAATGCATTTGGATTTAGAAATTCAATTACTTCGTGAATATTTTCTGGACATAACCCACCGCCCGGAAGAATCTGAATGCGGTCTGAAGCAAATTCAATCATTTCTTTCAATCTCTCCTTACCCTCAAAAACATTGACCGCAGAACCCGCAGTTAGAATTCGATCAAATTTTATAGCAATCAATTGTTCTAATGCTTCCTGCCAATTATCAATATCGTCAAATGCCTTATGAAATGTTAACTCAATATTCGGTGTAAGTATACGTAAACGCTTCAAAAAAGAAATATCTAGCGCTAGTTGTTTATTCAAACCACCGACAACAACACCTTGAATACCTAACTTCTGATAATGAACAATATCTTCCATCATCTGAATTTTCTCAGCGGAATTATATACAAAATCTCCTGAACGAGGACGAATGAGTACTTGGGTATTCAAACCTAAAGAGACTGACCGCTTTACCAATGCCACCGATGGGGTCAACCCCCCACAACTCAGCTCCTGACATACCTCTACCCTATCTACTCCATATTTGGAGGCCAAGTTCAAAGCCGTGATACTAGAAACACAAATTTCTACCAACATAAGAATACAATCAAGTTAAGTCCTTATTATTACTTTAAAATTTAAAGATAAGGTAAAATAGCAATACGTATTTGGAGATTTGTTGCACTAATTTTTCCCTATATTTGCAACTAATGAAAGGTACGTCAGAAAAAGAAAAAAATCAGCAGAAATCAGTAGATTTTGAATCTTTTAAAAACCAAGTTTTATCGGATTATAAACTTGCATGTTTATCTCGAGAGGCCTCATTACTGGGAAGGAAAGAGGTCTTAACTGGTAAAGCTAAATTCGGGATTTTTGGAGATGGAAAAGAACTTGCTCAAATTGCCCTTGCAAAAGAATTTAAAAATGGTGATTTTCGCTCAGGATACTACAGAGACCAAACCATCATGCTGGCCATAGAAGAGCTAAGCATTGAGCAATATTTCGCCGGTTTGTATGCCCATACAGATGTTGAGATTGAGCCACAATCCGCAGGAAGACAAATGGGCGGTCATTATGCCACAAGAAATCTCGATACACATGGAGAATGGAAAAATCTGATGCTACAAAAAAATAGTAGCGCAGACATATCGCCAACCGCAGGACAAATGCCAAGACTTGTTGGTCTTGCGCAGGCGTCGAAAGTATACAGAGAAAATGAAATATTAAACACTACAGAAAAAGCTAAAAAATTTACAAACAAAGGTAATGAAGTCGCATTCGGAACCATTGGCGATGCATCGACGAGTGAGGGACCTTTTTGGGAATCCATTAATGCTGCAGGTGTCATGCAAATCCCACTTGTCATGTCAGTGTGGGATGATGGTTACGGAATTTCTGTTCCAAGAGAGTTTCAAACAACAAAAGGCTCAATTTCGGAGGCTTTAGCCGGAATGCAGCGTACTGAAGATAAAAAAGGATATGAGATATTTGTGACAAAAGGATGGGACTATGCCCACCTTTGCCAAACCTACGAAAAAGCAGTACGTCTAGCCCGTGAAGAACACGTACCAGTGCTCGTTCACGTAAAAGAAGTAAACCAACCCCAAGGTCATTCTACCTCAGGTTCGCATGAGCGTTATAAGAGCGAAGAGCGTCTCGAATGGGAAAAGGAATTTGATTGTATTGC
>CAJXCU010000047.1 GCA_913051935.1 uncultured Flavobacteriales bacterium | reverse complement strand
GAAACAAAGTTCTCTTCCTCATGATTGTGATCGTCGTGATCCATCACAACCTCTCCCGCATTTGGATTATTCAGGCCTTTATTCGTACCCTGTGGGAGAACAAATTCTTCAAATGTTTTAGATTTTTTCATTTTCTCGTATTGTAATATCTATTTTGCTGCGATTTGCTCTGTTGCATCTTCTGTAGGGAAGTATTTATCTTTAAAGGTGGATGTTCTTTTTGAAGCCATCCAATTATCATACTCTGCCTCAGGATAGACAACAACAATCATTTTCATTTTATAATGCGCACCTCCACAAATCTTATTACACATTATAACATAATTGAATTCATCATTGTTCTTTGATACTCTCATTTCTTGAGTAGTTAAAATCGGTGTAAATTTAAAACTCGTTGGCATTCCAGGAACCACATTCATTTGTGCCCTAAAGTGAGGGAAATAAGCCGAATGAATAACATCTTTTGACCTAAAGGAAAAATCATATTCACGCCCCTTGCATAAATATAGCGTATCTTTCTGTATGATGTCATTTAAGGTAAATTTATCTTGACTGGGATTATGATTTTGCTTCATTTGAACCAAACTGCGATACAACCTTTCCTTGGTTGATAGCTCTTTCTCTAAATCACCAATGATTGATTTCGTTTCATTATTTGGCTCGTTCAAGGTAATGTTTATGTGGTCATCCCCTCCGGTATACTTGCCATAAAGGCGTTTCAATTGATCCTCTGCATCAACTAGATTGAATTCGGAAGACAAAATCGCTGTCACCAATTCGTCAACATCCGATTTGTAGTCTGAAGAAGATATCAAGCTTCTGTATTCAGAAGAAAGATAATCGAAGTTGATAAGCTTTAATTTTTGCTCAACGCCTTCAATAGATTTTCCCATTTCTTGAACAGATGAATCAATTGTACTCCCGGTCATGAGTGCAAGCTCGTTATTGCCGGTTGTCAATTTATAATCAAATTTACCTAAAGTGTTGTCCTCACCCGCATAGCGCGCTACCCATGCAAACTGGTAAGCAAATAGCTCAACCTTCTCTGCTTTTTTGGATGCATCTGCTGTTAATTCTGACCAAGACTTCAAACCCAGAATAATGATTACTGCGAGAACGACAGCTGGAACGATTGTCCAAATCATTTCCAATTTATTGTTATGCGAATAGTATTTCGCCTTTACCCCAGGCTTTCGCACATATTTGTATGAGAAAAAGAACAGCAAGAAGTTCGTAAGAAAAAATACTGCAATTATTATGACAAAATTTATATTCAATAACCAATCTGTTTCAACGCCCTGTATCGATGCGGCCTCTCCTCTTCCTGTCCAACCAAATCTCAGTACGAGATAAATGAATCCAAAAAACAGGAATAACATAAATCCAATCATTAATTTGGCATTTAGATTGTTGTCTCTATTTGGGATGTCGTGTTCCCCTCGATCTTTAAACTTGTATGTTAACTCGTAAAGCCTGACGAGCTGAGCAAGAGCGATGACACCCGTTACAAGTACAATAAGAATAATAATTTTTTCCATTTTCTCTATCGCCGTATTAGGTTAAATTTCATGGTGTATACTCTCATCCAAAAAGGGATGGTTATGCGCCGTCAGAGGTGCCTTTGTCAAGTTTTTCAAAATAACTAAAATGAAAATGCTCATTACAGTTAGTGCCATTCCGATTTCTAGGAGTCCAATGTGCGCAGTCGGGCCCATAGAACCTGCGGTAACCATAATATAGACATCAACCCAGTGACCTCCAATTATTATTAATCCAATAAAGGTCAGGATACCAGCATTTCTTTTCGCATCCCTTGACATTAAAATCAGCATGGGAAATGCAAAATTTATGAAGAACATGCCAAAGTATAAAAGTTTATAATTCTCTATTCGCATCTGAAAATATGTCGCCTCTTCACCGATATTTGCATACCAGATCAACATAAACTGAGAGAACCACAGATATGACCATAGAAAAGAGGTTGCAAAAGCCCATTTACCTAAATCGTGTATGTGGTGGTCATTTACTTTCTCTAGGTGGCCTAATTTTTTTAGGTAAAGCGTAACCATAATCAGAACAACCATGGTTGTACACCACATACCAGCAAAAGTATACCAGCCAAAAAGAGTTGAAAACCAATGCACATCAATAGACATTAACCAATCCCATGAGGATGTTGAACTAAATACCGCGAAAAAAACTAAGAACAACGCTCCTTTTTTATAGTTCATAAAATGTAAATCAGTTCCACCAACCTTATCCTCTTCAAGAGAACGTTTTCGAAAGCCGCGAAGGAAGATTAGATAACAGGCGAAATAAACAATTGTTCTAATCCAAAAGAATGTAGGATTCAAATAAGCCGTTTTACCTTGAATAATTGGATCATGAGACACCACCTCCGGATCCATCCACTGATAAACGTGGGCACCATCTAATGCAGTTATGACCACAAGGACAACCCCCATGAGCGCCATTCCAAAAGGTAAAAATCCTGCAACAGCCTCTATTACTCTTTTCACTGCCGCATACCAACCCGTCTCGGTGGCGTACGCCAAAGAAAGAAAAAATAAAGCCCCTAAGCCCATCGCAAAAAAGAAAAAGGAATCAATCAGACCATTCGTTAGAAGCCGAGTAACAAAATGATGACTTTTCATACCTGTTAAAACACCTACCAATGTCAATATAAGGCCTGTCGCCAACAAAATATAAATGTTCCTTTTAGCTGTTTTTGTTATTTCAAATTCCATTTATATAGCTTTTACTTCGAGTCCGTTGTTTTACTATCCGACTCATCTTTTTCCTCAAAATTTCCATACCCATCACGTTGAAATTGTCGGACATAATGAACAAGCGTCCAAATTTCTTTCTTATCCAACAGAGATCCATGCGCCCCCATATAACCTTTTCCATAGTATATACTGTAGAAAATTTTTCCCTCGGATAGTGTGTCTAGATTTTTATATGCCGGAACAACACCTAAATCACCATATGCACCACTTTGAATCATTGTGCCATTTCCGTCCCCTTTTTCACCATGGCAATGGGTACACATCGATTCGTAAAGCCTTTTACCTTCTTTTAAAATTGTCTTGGCATTTTGTGCAGTCATGGTTAAAGGGTTTATCGTATCCATTCTAGCATTTTCATAACCACTTTCCGTATCTAAATCCCAACCATACAAGCCATGGCTTTCTCTCCATGTCATGCCAGCTTTTCTTTTATTCGGTAACATTAACTCAACTTCCTTTTTATTTACTCCGTAGTAAGGGATTGTATACTTAGGCGTTTGACGTGCTGACACTTTAGATTTAACATCTGTATTTTCACGCCCTCGTATTTCGCCGTAATCAACGTAGGCCTCTATTGCAGGAGAGCGATACATATCAGGCATATACTCATTTCCTGGACTATCCGAATTGGAAGAACAAGAGCTAACCATCGCTGTGGATATTAGAGCGAAAAAACAAATATGTATGTAACGTTTTTTAATCATTTATAAAGTGTTATAGCCTCACTCAAATGGTCTTTTTATCAATTTCAATAAAACCTGTTTCTTTGATTAATTTATCTAATTCTTTTTCGTCCATGGAATTTTCTGCAGTTCTAATTTCAATGACAAATTTATCATCTGTCGTTCTTGGATCAGGATTTTGAGCAGGCATTCCAGGTAAAGTTTTATTGCGCAAAAAGTAAGTGATTGCCATACCATGCGCCGCACAAAGGACAGTGAATTCAAAAGAAATAGGAACAAAAGCTAATAAATTCTCAAAGTATGAAAAGTTTGGTTTCCCCCCGATATTCATAGGCCAATCTTTAATCATGAAGAACCGCATACCCAAAGAAGCTAGTGTTAGTCCCGTTAAACCATATAAAAACGACATAATTCCAAGGCGCGTATTTTTGACACCAATAATTGGATCAATACCATGGATTGGAAATGGCGAAAAAGTATCCGAAATCTTAACCCCTTTGGACACTAGCATTTTGGCGCCATCCTTCAGAATCCCGTCACAGTCAAACATTACATAAATTACTTTTTCAGACATCTATTTCACTTAATGCGATTTATAATAATCTGGTGATTCCTTGTAAGATTGTCCCGAACCCTTGAGTATGGATTTTACTTCATTCAAAGCCAATACGGGAAAAAATCTTGCAAACAATAAAAAGAAAACAAAAAACAAACCTATGGTACCTACATAAACACCAATATCAATAGGACTAGGATAATGCATACTCCACGAAGAAGGTAGATAATCTCTGTGAATTGATGTAACAATAATAACATACCGCTCAAACCACATTCCAATATTCACTACAATAGAAATGAAAAATGTAAATAGAAGGCTTCGTCGCAATTTTCTGAACCACATCAATTGCGGAGAAACGACATTACATGTCATCATTGCAGCATATGACCACCAATAAGGCCCTGTTGCCCTATTAATAAAAGCATAGGCCTCATACTCTACTCCAGAATACCATGAAATAAAAAGCTCTGTAATGTAGGCAGTACCGACAATGGAACCTGTAACCATAATTACGATATTCATATATTCCACATGCTTTGTATGAATGTAGGCCTCAAGATTCATTGCTTTCCTCATAATTAGCATTAAAGTTTGAACCATCGCAAATCCAGAGAAAACGGCACCTGCCACAAAGTAAGGTGGGAAAATTGTGGTATGCCAACCGGGTATGACCGATGTGGCAAAATCAAAAGATACAATAGAGTGAACGGAAAAAACAAGCGGTGTCGCCAGTCCAGCCAAAACTAGAGAAACCAACTCAAAACGATTCCACTCTTTTGCCCTTCCAGACCAACCGAACGCCAAAATTGAATACATTTTTTTTGAAATGGGTTTTTTTGCTCTATCTCGGATGGTTGCAAAATCAGGAATTAAGCCGATGTACCAAAAAACTAAACCAACAGATAGGTAAGTTGATATTGCAAATACATCCCAAAGAAGTGGTGAATTAAAGTTTACCCAGAGTGATCCAAACTGATTTGGAATAGGCATCACCCAATATCCAACCCATAATCGTCCCATATGGATCAATGGAAATAAACCAGCCATAAATACCGCAAAAATTGTCATTGCCTCGGCTGACCTGTTGATTGCCATTCGCCATTTCTGTCTAAACAATAATAAAACTGCGGAGATTAGTGTCCCTGCGTGACCTATACCAACCCACCATACAAAGTTTGTGATATCCCACGCCCATCCAATGGTTTTATTCAAACCCCAAACACCAACACCTGTACCTAGCAGGTACAATATGCAACCTACACCATAAACCCCTATGATTAACGCAATCCCAAATAAAATATACCACAGCTTTGGTGCTTTATCCTCAATGGGCCTGCACACATCTTCCGTGATATCATGAAAAGACTTGTGACCAAGTATGAGCGGTTCTCTTATTGCTGCTTCCTTTTGCATAATTCTTTTTCTTAATGTTTTTGATGGTTGGATTCATGTTTATCTACCCCGTGACCATCATGCTCAGCATGGTTTTCAGTACCGTGCGCAGAGCCATGACCGTGCTCCTCAGTTTGTAGCTTTTCAAGCAAGTCATTTTCTTCATTACGAACTTTCACTTTGTACCATACATTGGGTTTCACTCCAACCTCTTCCAACGCCTGATAAGACCTCTTATCTTCCGAACTCTTTCTGACATCCGAATTAATGTCATTCCAATCACCAAATGTTATTGCTCCCGCAGGACAAGAATCGCCACAAACCGCACTTGTGTCTTCATCAGTAAGTGGCCTATTCTCCTTTTTCGCCTTAAGCTTCGCTGCTTGTATGGTTTGAACACACATTGAACATTTTTCCATCACACCTCGAGTTCTAACGGTAACATCCGGATTTAATACCATTCTACCCAAATCATCTTGTGCAGGATTTATTTCTGTGAACTTTTTATACGATGGGTAGTTAAACCAATTGAACCTTCTAACCTTGTATGGACAGTTATTTGCACAATACCTTGTACCGATACATCTGTTGTAAGTCATTTGATTTAATCCTTCATTACTATGCGTGGTTGCAGCAACAGGACAAACTGTTTCACAAGGTGCATGATTACAATGCTGACACATCATTGGCATATGAACGACCTTTGGATTTGCGGCAGCTAATTCGGCTTTGCTAAAAGAAAAAGTCTCTTTGTCCTTTCGCGTTCCAATGGTGGCTTCCTCATCACTGGCATAGTACCTATCTAAGCGCAACCAGTGCATTTCTCGTCCCCTTCGAACCTCATCTTTGCCAACAACAGGCACATTATTTTCAGCCTGACAAGCAATAAGGCATGATCCACAACCAAAACAGGCATTTAAATCAATGGTCATTGCCCATCTATGCCCAATGTTTTCAACCGGGTGTTCATCCCATAAATCAAATTCACCTACCGGCTTCTCGACGTGATGGCCGTTCTCATCAATTGTCTGTAGAGTGTGTGAAGGATTGTAAGACTCTTTATCGTGAGAATCATAAATAGATTTCGTCGTCTCTCGAACGATGGAATGCCTTCCCATTACTGTATGGTGAATCTGTGTCGCCGCAATAATGTAATCACCGTCAATTTTGTTCAATTTCCCAGAACTTGCATAATTGAATACTTTAGACTCCTCAGAAAGCATCTTAAATGAATTTTCCCCAATCGGCTTAGGGTGTCCTTTTTCATTTAAAATATAACCACCATATTCTTTTGTCTGGTAGGCAGCTTTTCCAATCTTTTCGCCATTTCCACCACGACCATATCCAAGTGCAATTCCAACGGTTCCTAGGGCCTGACCTGGAGATGGATACACAGGTAAATTGAACGTGACTCCATTGGATGAAATAGATGCCATAGACACACCATTCTCTTGGTCGAATGTTGTAGCATATCCCGCCTTCGTCATTTCGACAGGATTCATTGTGATGTAATTATCCCATGTTACTTTTGAGATGGGGTCTGGCATTTCTTGAAGCCAAGGATTATTGGCTTGTTCACCTGAACCAATACCGGTTTTTTGGTACATCACAATTTCAAGGCCTTTGTCATATTTTGGCAATTTTGAAATAGGAGTAGAATTAAATACTAGCGATTCTTCTATTGGAGAAGAAGGAATATCAATACAGCTATTATGCACAGCTAATTCGAAACTTTCACCGCTTATTTCTGAGAACGTTTTCTTTATTTTTTCATACGCTACGGTCGAGGTTTTACCTCCTCTTAAAGCCGAGTCAGACCAAACCATAAGTGATTCAATAGGACAAGCCGTATTGTGGAGTGGGGTTATCATTGGCTGCGAGAGCGCATAATTCCTCGTATTTACATTGAAATCAGACCACCTTTCTAAACTGTGGTGCGCAGGGCAAATAAATTTACACAAGGAGGCAGTCTCATCTGCATGTGCATTCATAGAAATACTTGTTTCAACTTTCTTCAGCTCTTTTGCAAAATCTGCACCATTAGGCAATGAGTATACAGGGTTGGAATTTAGGAAAAGAACGACATCCGGTCTTTTGCCTTTTGCCATCTCCTCAACAAAATCAAGCATTCTTGCCTCTTCGGACTGAAACATATTTAGCTCATTGTAAATATCTATGGTCGTACCATATGCTCCTACACAGTTATTGATCTCATTGACTAGCTGCTGAATCCCAATGTTATTAGTCCCACAGACAACGAGCGACTCTTTACCTGATGCTTTAAGTGATTTTATTGCACCATCGGCAGTGAGTTGAAGTGACTTGGAAATTTTAACCGTTTTTTGAGCTTTGGATTTGTCTACTTTCGAAAGTATATACCGCAAAACTTGCTCCTCCTCGGATGGCTTCATCATTGCCCTGTAGTCGGCATTCGAACCTGTTACGCTCATAGTTGCCTCAAACTGAAAATGCTTGGACATCCATTCTGAGTCAGGATTTCGTTTCATACCGTAATCACAAGAAAATACGGTAGGCAATAACCAAGTGCTAAGAAAATCAGCTCCAAAAGAGACAATCGTTTTGGCTTTTAAAAAGTTGTAGCTTGGTATGAATGACTTTCCAAAATTCAACTCATTTGCCTTTCGCATGGCAGAATACGAAATAGGATCATATTGAATATGGTTGAAATTCCCAGGTATGGAATCCTTCAATGCATCAATTGAAGAGGATAATGAAGGGCTAATCACTGTATTTGAGATCAATACCACATTTTTCGCAGTAGCGAGTGATTTTCTTATTTCAGTATCTACTGTGGACCACTTCGTATCCTTACCTGATTTAAGAGGGTTTTGAAGCCTCTCACCATCATACAAGCCAAGAACAGAAGCAATGATTTGCGCATTGACCACACCTTTTGATAGTCCAAAGTCTTTATTGCCTTTGATAAATATTGGGCGACCCTCTCTGGTTTTGACAAGAATACTTGCATATGAATTTCCGTCATAGTAAGTAGATGCGTACCAAGTGGCCATTCCAGGTATAACATTCTCAGGCTTCATGACGTAAGGTATCGCCTTAATGACTGGCGCCTCACATGCCGCAACAGTGGCTGCTACAACAGAAAATCCAAGAAACTTTAAAAAGTCTCTTCGTCCTGTTGAAGATTCGTTAAGACTGTCATCAGAAAGAATATTCTCTAGGTTGTTTTGTTCGGGGAACTCCACCTCCTTGGATTTCTGAAAAGCTTCCGTTTGATGCAGCTCCTCAAGACCTTTCCAATATTTTCTATCGTTCGTCATACTTTTTTTTATTCAGTCGGAATGCTCTTTTAATAATGGCATTTTGAACATTCCCAACCGCCTAATTCTGAAACTGATACTCTGCCGTCCTCATTGTATTTGGTCAACAGATTGTAATCATTTTCCTTTAATCTCTCATGAATTTCAGTGTAATAACCACTCTTCCCGTCCGTAATGTTTACGCTCGATTGCTCGTGACATTGTATACACCAACCCATGGTCATTGTAGCTCGGTCAAACTCGATTTTACTTTCAATATTTTCTTCAATTTTATTTAATTCCTGATAAGGCTGAACTTTAGCAGTTTCATTCAATTTTGCCATATCACCATGGCATTGCTTACAATCAAGTCCCCCAACAACGACGTGTTGTGAGTGATTGAAATAAACATGATCTGGTAAGTTGTGTACCTTATTCCAAACTATTGGCTCTGTCTGATTGGTGTATGCACCTGATGGACCTCTCGAAGGATCCCAACCGGCCGCTGCATAGATTTTTGCTATTTCTCCTTGATACTCTTCCCCCTCTCCGTTAATTTTTTTGTGGCAATTCATACAAACATTCACTGTAGGTAGACCCGCAGACTTTGACTTCGTTACAGAATTGTGACAATATTTACAATCTATACCGTTTACCCCAGCATGAACATCATGCGGAAATGCGATTGGTTGAGAAGGTTGATAGGCTTCAACAATATTTACGCTGTAAAGCGTTTGAAAGAAACCAACAATTAGTGACAAAACAAGCACGAGAGTTGTCAATCCAACGTAAAGTCTGTATTTCCAAGCCCAGACTTTAAACTCATCAATGTAGGTTAATCCTTCAGATCCTTTATCGCTCTCTTTTGTCGCTATTTTCAATTCACGACGAACGCCGCCTACTGCCATTATAATAATGCTGAACATGATTCCCATGACAATCCATATCCATGGGATGCTCTCTTCTTCTTCAACCGACATATCTGATGAAGTCGCCTGAGCTACATTTCCTCCACCAGCCGAAGCATTGGGGTCTTGAGAATCTACCCAGTCAAGTATTGATGAAATTTGATCGTTTGTTAAATCCCCGAAAGCCGACATCACACTTCCATTGTATTCTTGGAAAACCTCCAGCGCCCGAACCGATTTACCACTTGCTCTAAGCGCAGCATTATTCCTTACCCACTCGTAAATTAAATCGCCTTCACCAGCGTCCTCCCATCTTTTTCGAGCTTCATAAAGTTTAGGACCCGTACCATTTTTAAATACAGCATGGCACGTAGCGCATTTCGCCTTGAAAAGACCTTCGCCTTGCGCAATTGAAGCGCCGCAAAGCAGCATTAGAGAAATGAACAACATCACTCGAACACTCAACAAAACTTGCACAACACGCTGAAAAACAGGTATTTTCATTAAAATTTATAAAAAATAAATATTGACAACAATCATTTTCTGTAAAATTCAACTCAAAATTACGGAGATTCAGTGTTTTCTTGACACTTTTATGACAAAAATACGGCGATAAATATTAATTTAAAATCATTCTAAATAAGAAAATTGAAGATTGTAACTATTTTCAGTAAATTCGTATAAACTCTACAATCGAACGGTGTTTATTATGCAAAAAATATTCCTTCTTTTCGTGTTTTGTATTTCCCTCTTTGTGTCAAATTATGCCCAAAAAAATATTTCTATTGGTAACATCGAGATTTTAGCTGATTCAAGAATTAATAATCTAGTAAGCCTCGAAAAAAATACAGACGAAATACCCGGTTATCGTCTTCAAATTTGTTTTGATTCTGACAAGAGGGTAATTGATGAGGCTAGAAATCGATTTTTGAAACTCTATCCACTCACTGCCACTTATGTTGAGTTCAACGCCCCACATTTTAATCTGAAGGTTGGAGACTTCAGAACACGTTTAGAAGCTGAAAAAGTGAAAAGACAGATTTTTGGCGAATTCGTTATCTGTATTATTCACCAAGATCTCATTCAACTTCCTCGACTAGATTAGAAATGTTTCCACCCTTGCGCAGAGATCTTGACTGCGCTGTTATTTTTATCAATAAGCAAACTATCCTGAGACTTATCTGTAACAAATCCGATAACTGAAAAACTAGGATGGTTCTTTATCTTGGCATAATCCTTTTGACCAATCGTAAACAATAGCTCGTAATCTTCCCCTCCATTCATGGCGCACATATAAGGGTCTAAATTAAGTTCCTCGGCAGTAACAATCAACTTCTCAGTGATAGGTAACTTATCCGAATATAAGGATATGGAGCAATCGCTCGACTTTGCGAGGTGAAGTGCTTCAGAGGCTAAGCCATCGGAAATATCGATCATCGAGCTTGGCACTACATCAAGCTCTTGAAACAAATCAATAATATCCTGTCTAGCAATGGGTTGAATCTGTTTTTTAATTAATTCATCATAACCCTCAAGTTTAGGCTGAATATTAGGATTTTCCAGAAAAACACCCTTCTCGCGCTCCAAAATTTGAAGACCAAGATAGGAGGAACCTATGTCACCAGTAACAAGGACTAGGTCATTTTCTTTGGCACCCGCTCGGTAAGTTATTTTTTTCTTTGAAACACGGCCAATGACGTTCACAGATAAAATAAGTCCCGAATAGGAAGAAACCGTATCACCACCGACAAGATCAACATTATAAAAGGCGCAGGCGGCATGAATTCCCTTGTACAATTCTTCTAAAGCCTCTACAGGAAACTTACTAGAAATACCTAAGGAAACTGTAATTTGTTCTGGCTTTCCGTTCATTGCAAAAATATCTGAAACATTCACAGAAACCGCCTTAAATCCCAGAGACTTTAAAGGGACATATGAAAGGTTGAAATGAACCCCCTCTACCAACATGTCAGAAGATACAAGTATGGATTCATTCGCTGAAAGTTCAATTTCTGCAGCATCATCTCCAACACCCAAAATACTAGACGGGTTTTTCAGTACTGCTCCTTTTGTCAGCGTTTCAATTAAACCAAATTCTCCCAATGCATCAATTTCACGGTGCTTTTTTTCGTTTTCGCTCATAATAAAATGTAAAATAAAAAGAGTGAATGCTTCCACATTCACTCTTACAAAATGTTGACCCACTAGGGCTCGAACCTAGACTCTTCTGGACCAAAACCAGACGTGTTGCCAGTTACACCATGGGTCAATTTGATGAAAAATTTCAACAATTAGGGTGCAAATTTAACAACTAAATTTAATTTAATCAGTGCGATTAACAAAAATTATACCTCCCAGACTGTCTTTTGAGAA
This sequence comes from uncultured Flavobacteriales bacterium, assembly GCA_913051935.1. Classification (GTDB taxonomy): domain Bacteria; phylum Bacteroidota; class Bacteroidia; order Flavobacteriales_D; family Crocinitomicaceae; genus UBA952. The sequence goes on along the minus strand of CAJXCU010000047.1, from coordinate 5,427 downwards.
CAGAATAAAGCAAAGAACAAACGAATATTCTTAAATTCGCGCTACTATTAAAGGAATTAAAACAGACATGAATTACACTTTCATCAATAAAATAACAGGCTGGGCTGTCTTTGCAATTGCATCCATTGTATACCTGTTAACAATTGAAGACACGGCCAGTTTATGGGATTGTGGAGAATACATCACAGCGGCATATAAACTAGAAGTTGGACACCCTCCAGGTGCCCCACTATATATGCTACTTGGCAGACTTTTTTCCTTTTTTGCAGCGCCAGAAAACGTTGCTTACTTCATCAATGCGCTGTCCGCATTTTCAAGCTCTTTTACTATTCTCTTTATGTTTTGGTCCCTGACCATCCTGCTCAAGAAATTAATTTTACAATCAAAAGAGCAGCTCGAAGATTCAGATAAAATCGCCATTTTTATTTCTGCAACCATTGCTTCACTTTCCTATACTTTTTCAGAATCCTTTTGGTTTTCTGCCGTTGAGGGTGAAGTATATGCAATGGCCTCATTGTTCACCGCCGTTATCTTTTGGGCCATCCTGAAATGGGATGAAGAAATGGCTTTATATGAAAAGAGTGGGTATTCAAATGGTAGATCTCCAAATAAATGGTTGTTACTCATTATGTTTTTACTTGGCCTCGCCATTGGCGTTCACTTGCTGGGTATTCTCGTTATTCCAGCAATAGGATACGTAATATATTTCCGCGTTAAAAAAACTACACCACAAGGTTTTGTGCTTGCAGGACTGGCCTCGATATTTGTTCTAGGATTCATACAAGAAGGAATTATACCCGGCACGATTTCGCTTGCCTCTAAATTTGAAGTATCATTTGTAAACGATTTAGGCTTGCCCTTTTATTCTGGTTCTATTTTGTTCTTTGCCATATTAATTGGAGTATGCGTATGGGCGGTTCGAAATGCCAATAAAAAACAGAATACGCTCTTAGCCAATTCATTAATGGGCCTAATCTTTTTGTTAATCGGTTACGGTTCTTTTGCTGTTATTGTTATTCGTTCCAATGCAAATACGCCCCTAGATGAAAATGATCCTGAAAATTTAGTTACACTTCACTCTTATCTCAAAAGAGAGCAATATGGAAGCGCACCACTGCTTAAGGGTCAATACTGGAACTCAGAAATGGCACCGCAAAATGAGTGGAATGATCTTTCAGCGTATTATCTAAGAAGATGGGTAGTTACAGATGGGACGTCGGACCTGAAGGCATTTGTAAATGAAAAGGATGCCCAAGATTATGCTGCTAAAGAAAAATCAGATGATCTTTCTGTGGTTGAGAAATACTTTGAAAGCAATGCCTCTATTAGAAAAGGAGCAACACCTACTTATAACCAAACAACTATTTTTCCAAGAATGTATTCAAGCACACCTCGCCATATTTCAGGATACAAATACTGGTCGGGATACAACCCATATAATGAGGGAAGTGATGAAATTGGGACAGATGACAATAGAATCCCAACTTTTGGAGAAAATCTGAGCTACTTTTTTAATTATCAAGTTAACTGGATGTACTTCAGATATTTCATGTGGAACTTTGCAGGTAGACAAAATGATATTCAGGGACATGGTGACAACATGAGAGGAAATTGGATTTCAGGGATAGGGTTCATTGACGACGCTCGATTAGGAAGTCAAGCCGATGCACCTTCTTACACGAAGGATAATAAATCAAATAATAAGTTTTATTTCATCCCACTCATATTCGCGCTCATTGGTCTTGTATTTCATTACCGAAAATCACCTAAAGATGCTTTTGTGTTAACACTTGCTTTCATTTTTACAGGTTTTGCGATACTGATTTATCTTAACCAAAAACCCTTCGAACCAAGAGAAAGAGACTATGCTTATGCAGGTTCTTTTTATTTCTTTGCCATGTGGATTGCCTTTGGGGTTTATGCAATAATCGATTTTCTTAAAAACAAAATCAACGTTCAAAATACCAATGTTCGGCTGACTACCGGTGCTTTGATTGGTTTCATTGTGCCATTTATTATGGGCTCACAAGGATGGGATGACCACAATCGTAACGGAAAAACAACCGCACGCGATTTAGCTAAAAATTACCTGGCGTCCTGTGAAAAAAATGGAATCATCTTCACGAATGGAGATAACGATACCTTCCCGCTTTGGTACGCGCAAGAGGTTGAAGGATTCAGAACGGATGTACGTGTCTGTAATCTGTCACTAATGGGGACGGATTGGTATACCAATCAGATGAAGATGAAGGCTTATGAATCTGCACCTTTACCGATAAAATTTACTGAGGACCAAATTCTGATGTATGGAGGAACAACGGACCAACTTTATTTTACAGATTTATATAACATCGTTGGTAGTTCTGACATCAAAATAGCTACGATAAAAGAAATTTTAACCCTTAGATTAGAAAATGGAAATAACGCAAATGTTGCAAGAATTAAATTTCCAGCTTTCAAAAATGCTGTTCAAAATATTCTGTACCAACTTTCGGTAATGCAACCATCCACGGCAGCCCAAGCCCAAAAGTTGACGGCATACTTAAATTCAAATAGTAGCCGAAATTTTAGTGACTCAATTGCCGCACAATATATGGTTCTCAAGCAGCTATATCCTCAACTTGAAAGTAAGTTAAGGACATACGGCCAAGGTGATGAAGCCAAATACAACGAGACAATTGGTGCGCTAAACCTTTTATCGAAACCTTTCGAGAATTTTGAGTCCGGATGGGATTCAATTGATTTAACTAGAGCCATGCGTTTTGTCCGTGAGGACAAAGGGGTCCTTAAAATGAGACGTGGTTCAAAAGCAAATATTTTCCCTGCGCAAAACTTTACACTTAGCGTAAACAAAGAAAATGCCTTGAAAGCAGGAATTATAGATAATCAAGAGTTAGAAAGATGTCCAAATGAAATCACCATCAGCTACAGTGGCATTGATCGAATATCGAGAGAAGAGATTATGATGCTAGATATATTGAGCAATTTTAATTGGGAGCGCGGCTTATATTTTTCGAGTAACAGAGGGTCGAAATTTGCAACACGACTTCTCCAAAAAGGTTATGTAAAACAAGTTGGTGTTGCTTATGAGCTTAATCCTTGCCCACCTGAAAAACCACTTTTAAAGAATGAAAAACAAAATTTCTTCAATGTAGAGAAAATGTATTCGAAGCTGATGAAAGAGTATGAATTCGGTGATATGTCAAATCCTGACGTACTCACTGACTATTACGCGAGAAGACATACATCTCATTATCGAACCGACTTCTTATTACTAGCAGAACAATTGTATTATGGAGGAGACAATAAAAGAGCCATAAAAGCCTTAGACCGCTCGTTAAAACTAATGCCAGTTAACACGGTAATCGATTTTGGGGAAATTACAGGAAATGACCCTATTACCTCTCTTGATTACAACAGAATAAGAAACAATAGCTACAGCCCAAGAATGAGTGGCTGCTTATATGAGTATGTTCAACTATATGCATTAATGGGTGAAACAGAGAAAGCCACGAGTTTAGGTAAGAAGCTGCTTAAAATCTATAGTAGCGTATTTGCCTTTTTTGAAAACAGCGATGCAACTATCGCGATTCAACCAGGGACAATGAATAGTAACCGCGACGATCTATTTGCTGCTGCCGACGCATGTTTTAAAATGCAAAAGGCATTGCAGGGAATGGATTTTGAAAAGGAAGTAACAGCGACAATAAATAACCTTTATGGAAAAATTCTGCCAGAATTAGATAATGAATTGACTACCTTGGGCTTATCTGAAAACATGGAGGCGTTGAATCAACTTTTCAAAGAGCATATGGGAAACATGGCTTCGGAATATAATTATACATTTAAATAACCCATTAAAATGTTTTTTAGAGTTCCTGTTCTTATGCAGTTCCTTTTTAAAAGGAGAATATGGAGGGGAAAAGATTCAAGTGCAGTTTATCTAACCTTCGACGATGGCCCAGATAAGGATACAACCCCGTGGGTTTTAGATTTATTAAAAAAAGAAAATATCAAAGCAACCTTCTTTTGTATTGGTCAAAATATCGAAAATAACCCTTCTCTTTTTAGAGATATTATCAAAAACGGGCATGCTATTGGGAACCATACCTTCAACCATGAAAAAGGTACGGACACGAAAAGAACAACCTATATCAATTCGGTAAATAAAACCGAAGCGCTTTACTCCTCTGAATTGTTTCGACCTCCATATGGGCGAATGAATATGTTTCAGGTTAGTAAGCTCATTTCCATGGGGAAGAAAATAATAATGTGGACCTGGAATGCACAAGATTATAAAAAATCCCGCGAGCACGCTCAGATTATTGATAAAGCCAAAATCATTCAAGGACGAGACATACTTCTATTTCACAACAGTAAAAAGAGTGCCGAAAACATGAAAAAAAGTCTTCCTGAGGTAATCAAAATTGTTAAACAAAAACAGCTTTTATTTAAACTTCTTGATTAAATTGGATATCAATGATGGTGAGGTCTAAAATCTTGATTTACTTGTTGGCATTCTATGTCCTTCTTCAATTTATTTGGTGGGGTTACCAAATTCTTGATTTAGGAGCGCTTGCTGATCAAACTCAGGAAGATACATCGAGAAGAGTCATTATGATAATTGGAGAAGGGGGCGTTTTTATTTTGATCCTCATGGCTGGATTTTGGAAAATTCAACAATCAATTGCAAAAGAAATTCAATTGTCTCAGAGACAAAATAACTTTATGCTTTCGGTGACCCACGAATTAAAGACCCCGTTAACTTCAATCCAATTGGCACTTCAAACACTAAAAAAACGAAACTTAAATCCCGAGGTTCGTGAAAACTTAATTGCAAAAGCCCTAAATGCAAACCAAAGGCTCTCGTCACTGATTGATAATATCATTAATGCTTCTAGATTAGAAAGCAATGATTTTACACCACGTCTGGAAATATTTCCCTTAAATACATTTTTGCAAAGCAAAACTGAGGAATTAACAATCATATATGAGCAAGCTAGCATAACACTTCTTTGCGAGGTAGATATTATAAATGCTGACGCATATATGCTTGAAACGATATTTAATAACCTTCTAGAAAATGCAATTAAATATTCAGATGAAAATCCAAAAATAAAGATTAGTGTAAAAAATAAAGGGCGGATGACAGAAATCACTATTGCCGACGAAGGGGCTGGAATTTCAGCTCAAGAAAAACTACAGATCTTTAAGAAGTTTTACCGTGTAGGTAATGAAATATCACGAAGCCAAAAGGGAAGTGGTTTAGGTTTATTCATAACGAGTGAATTTGTTCAACTTCATAAAGGGCGTATTAAATGCGAAAACAACAATCCCAAAGGGACAAAATTTATCATCGAATTACCACATGGATAATAAAATTGGCTTAATCATTTTAGATGGTTGGGGTATCGGAAATAAAGATGA
>CAJXCU010000046.1 GCA_913051935.1 uncultured Flavobacteriales bacterium | reverse complement strand
GAAAGAAGGATTTAATGATGAAATTAAAAGCCTGTTGGGAAAAGCCATTAGCGCACTCAACAACGGTGAATAATTCATCCGAATCACCTTCCTTGAAATAGAATAATATCCATCGATTACAGTAGCAGTCTAAAAATATCACTATACAATTCAACTGGAAATTATCTAATCCTAAGTTTTAAATATAATCATCATAGAAAACTGATAAAATAGTTTCAAAATTTTGCAACTAAAACATTATCAAGATGGATGATACTGTTATACAAATAATTAGTAGCCAATCTTTATTATTAATTTTCTCGGCTAAATAATACAGACCACATAGCAATACAACAGCCTCGAAAATTAAAGAGATTAGTACATTGACCACTACAGAAACTTCCGATAATGCAATATTACTGAACAAACTCCCAAATGCCACACAAATACCAATGAGAGCACAAATAATCAAAGTGCCTTTATCAATTTTGGGTGGAAAGAATTGATTTTCATTTTTTGCCATAATACACCAAGCAGAAATCAGAACAATAAATTCAAGTATTAAACTAAAATTTACCGGACCGAAAAAATCTATTGGAATTAAATAAAGCGTAAACGATACACCCCAAAAAAAAGTAGACAACAAAATGAAGTAAATTTCCTTGTCAAAATTCAATAATTTGAGCTTATCAAATTGGTGTACCCCCAGAGCGAGTATAACTAGAATGAAGGCTGATATTTGATTTCCTGATGGAACCTGATTAAAAAATATAAAAGCGGAAATAACAGCAAATACCGAGGTTAATGAGGATAAGGGCAACACCATCAAAAATCTTCCCTCCTGTATCGCTTTAGTGAAAAAATATAACCCAAAAAAACTAAAAAAACAGATTAAAATAGATAAACCCCACGTTTTAAATCCATTTTCGCGTAAAGGCGAAAAAGAAAAATAATCGTAGCTTCTAAATAGGATTAATTGTGGAATGAATAAAAAAAATAAACTGAATAGGGTGCGATAAATGATCAAGTTATAATTAGCTCGTCCATCGAGAATCTTTTTCCACAATAACCCTGAAAAGAAAAAAAGAAAAGAGGATATAACCTTCAAGATGAATGGAAAATCATTCAGAAACATGATGCATTTATTCTATGCTAAAGTTAAAAAATATATTAGGTACATATCACTTGTAAATACTTGAACTAAAATGAACTAACCTTTAGAATGTGGTTACCAAAAATTATGATTAATATCGAAAATAAAGTCTGCTATGCCTAAGCCTAAGTATGTAGTTTCAACCTTCGAAAAAGATTTACTTCTTCATAATATCTACATGAAAACAGGAATTATCATTCAAACCAAAAGGGATTGTGGTAAAATATCTAAAATCGTAAGTGATAAGAATAAATTTATTTCGGAAAGTACGGTGTACAGGTTATTTGTTCTCAAGCACAAAAGCTATACTCCCTACATGCATACACTTAATCTTCTAGCCAGGTTCTGTGAATATGACGATTGGGTAGACCTTGTGAAAAAGAATCAATCGACACGAAATACCTTGTATCCATATGGTGATGGGGAATTAAACAATAGTTTTGATGGTATTTTGACCTGTGGAATAAAATTAAATGATTTTTTAGTTCTACGAAAATATCTGTTGCAGCTACCCTACCAAACGCCTGATGCTAAATGTCATATGCTCGGAAATCAAGCATTCAAAGCACTAATGGATGCACCCAAATCCTGTGTGTCATTTTACAAATCATTCTGCGATGTTCCCGTGATGAGAAGGTCCTTTTTTGAATTATTGGCTGACCCTGACTTTGATTTACCTAATTACGATATTGCTATTCAAAAATACCTAAATGGTACAAAAAAAGATTCGAGTATCCAGAACATTCAGGACAACATATTTGGCCTATCGCTGCTTACGAGACACTATTTTTTAACAAATAAATCAAATCCTTTTGAAAATTGCGCCCAACTACTTTACAAATACGAGAATCAGGTCATTAGAAATAGCCGAGAAATCTATACTTTTCCGAAAGCTCGTTTTTTCCTGTATAAAATCTTTCTTTATAAGGCATTCAAAAGCGAAAATCAACAACGTGATTACGAAGAGTGGCTCCTAGATTTTATTTCCGAAGAACAAAAGTCATTTAGTTTTCAAGACTCGAAAATATGGATCCATACAATTCTTGACATGAGGTCTTTTTTAATTGAGCCTATTAAATTCGAAAAAGCGGTTCATTCAATTATCAATCGTTTCAAAAATATGTACCCCAATGATTTCATAAATCACGATAACTGTTTTAAAACTCAGGAGCTATTAGACTTTACGAACCAAAATTCATCGGCATATTGGAAAAAAATATGGAAGAATTAAATCTAGATGGTTCTCCTAAATGAAACCAAAGCGGTTCACTAGTTGGCTACAAGCTAAACTGGAATAATTTTTATACAGTGCAGCTATTTTGCTATGGATTTTGTAATTGAGGATAAAGAAAGCACAAATACTATTTAAACCAGTACCCTAAATCATATTGAGATTCAAAATATTCTTGAAGTTCAGTTGGGTAATCTTCAAAAAAATCAATGTGCGTGATTGACTCCACAAAATCTATGGTTACTGCATATTGTGTTAGGTCTATTTCGCACTTTCTGTTCGGCATGATAAAAGCAATGCCCTTATTCTCCTTAACAGAATACACCACCTTGTAGTAATATTCAGGAACTGCAACTTTATTGGGCCCGATATAATCTGAAATAGAGTCTAGAACACCACCACAATAAACTATCAGAGAATCATATTCCAAAGACCACTTTCGAACTTGACCCTCTAGTTGCTTCCACCTACCCCTATTCAAAGATGGATGTTGCGGAGACATATTGCTCATGAAAAAAGATTCAGACATACCAACGACGGAAGACTCCATATCTTTTGCTGGACATAAGTGCCCCCGATCACAGCCGCTGCCAACATAGTCAACCAACTCAGCCGAGCCCGTTTTCACTTTTGGGTCAGGTCGGAAGTTATCTTTTCTTTTGGTAATAGGATTCAAAAGCATATCCTTGGTCAACACATAATTAACCCAAAAAGGTTGTTCGTGTTTTTCAGAATACAAAAACGAATAGAATTTGTGCGCTACGTACTGTCCACTAATTAGATGCTTTATCGAGTCATCGATGATATAATTTGAAATAAATTCATTACCACTCTCCCAGTTCAAGCTACCGTTTTCATCAAGATGTTTTGATGGCAGATCATTATGATTGGTGAAACTATAACCTACATAAAGAAAAGCGAGCCCAAATAGGAATGTTAGTGCGATATATTTTGCCTTCATGGCACTAAATATAAATACTTTAGTTAAATTAACCCTTCAAAATACAAGCATATAAAATGGAATCTTTAAAACATAAAATCGGCTTAATTTTAAATGATGACACACCCGAGACTAACCTGAAAAGACAGGTAGGGTTTTTCATTCTTTTTTTGATTGTTCTGTCATCCATTCAAGTCATTCTTGAATCAATCGTATCTCTCAATACCAAATATCATTATCAGTTTTTTATAATTGATGGTATCGTGAGTATCATATTTAGTCTTGAGTACATTTTAAGACTCTGGTCCTACAAAATCAAAAATGAGCAGCCAACATTGAAAGAGAGAGTGTCATACGTCTTTTCATTTTATATGTTAATTGATTTGGTTTCTATCCTACCATTTTTCATTTCAATATTTATAAGTAATGGTTTTGGATTCTTAAAAATAATTAGGATTCTTAGACTTTTCAGATTGCTTAAATTCGCACGTTATATGAAATCGCAAAATCTTGTTGTGAATGCGATTCGGAATAAGGGAAAAGAGCTTATCCTATCGATGCAAGTTGTGATATTTCTTACGGTCATATTGTCCGCTATTCTGTATCACATAGAAACTGTTGTTCAGCCTGAAAACTTTGGAGATATTGTGGATGCATTCATTTGGTCACTTTCAAAATTCATCGGTGGGGTCGGTGGCTATGGCGACTTTGAGCCTATCACATTTTGGGGACAGGTCATGGCCACCATTGTAGGACTGCTCGGAATAGCCTTATTTGCAGTACCAGCAGGTATAATTGGCGCAGGGTTTGTCGAAGAAATTGAGGCGATTAAAAGTGATGAGGATCTTGTTGAAAAAAACAACCTATTGCTGAGCGGATTCGATTTCGAAAATATGGCGGCAGCAAAACGAGCTAAAAAGAATGTTGGATTAGAACATATTAGACGAAGAAAATTTAAATTATCCGATGCCGAGCTTAGACTCATGCTATCACGTGAGGATGTTATACGGATTGCTTCAAATGGGCATGGCATAAATTTGCGGAACATCAAATTAGACGGTGAAATTTTTGAAATGATCGAGGGTTTCAACGAAAATCGAAATTATGGCACCTGCACGAATAGAAATAAAAAATATACGATTATATCCAACCTATCCGCTGGACAGCCTTTTCTTGGTCACTTCACCTACGCCATATCCGAGTATTTAGAGGCAAACTATATTAGTTCAGAGAAAGTAAGTGGAGCACAATTCATTCCGAAATACAAAGTCAATTTGTCAAAAAGCGAATTGTACATGAAAGATGACGAAATAGAAAATGAATACCTCAAACAATTCAAACAAGATCTACTAGATACAGTAGAAGAAAATGGAACCGTAATTTATTTTAAATGTTCAGGTGCCATAAATGGCTCCGCACATATTTTAAATGGAGGGGAAAAAGGAGAGGATAAGTTTCTTGAACAAAATGGAACGTTTAATGACCTTAACAAACTAAATGAATTTTACGACTCATTGAAAGCTGATCTCGAAGAATTTGACCAAACCGAAGACAAAATATATTCTGACATACATAAACATAAATTTTATGGCAATGGTAACCGTGAAGAATTTCAGTGGATGCTTCGAGAAAAAAAGAAAGCAAATATTGTCTTGATTTACGTTTCCCCAAATTTCTTGAAAGCGCACCCAAGAGAATATTATCCGCTTATAGAAATTATTGGTAAAAATCTAAAAACACTCATAAGCAACTAATGAGTTACTGAACTACATAAAATGATATTGTAAACTAAAAATATGTACTTTACAACAACAAAATATATAACAATATAGCCCAAAAACTATGGAATTTTTAGAGGATTTGAAACATGCCTGGGGTCTGAAAAGAAAGGATACAGATGCTATAAAGCAAAGAATATTAGAATGCTACAAAGATAAAGAATATGAAAACGTTATTGAACTTTGTTCAAAACTAGATTATCTCAAAGAACCCTTGGATTCTGAACTTGGTTACGCATTGTGCTACTCAATATGGGCGGCACCAGGTAATGATGCCGAAGCCATGGGTATTGCACAAAAATGTATAGAATTTTACGATGAACCAAAGTTTAAAGAAATTTGCTCTTATGCCCAAGAGTACTGGGCGAACCAAGAGGTTAAATCAACAAAATCTTTTTATGAGGGAAAGGCAGGGTATTCAGATGTTTATTCTTTAGAACGTGAGTACGATAAAAAAATTAAGGATATCATTGAATCAAGTTTTAAATCACCACTCGAAACCTATAGCAATGCTTTGTCATGGAATCATGAAAATGACGCGCTGAGAGATCGAATAAAGAAGAAAATTGCTGAAGCATATAGAGCTTGGATTCAAATTACTTTGGATATAAATGAAGTGAAAGCCTCATATGATAATCCAGTGGACGACAAGTATGGGAATTTAAATATTGAAAGTGGACAAAGAGGTGCCAAAGTTCGAATTGCCATTAGGCTTGTCATTGAAATTTTCGAAAAAGCACTGGCCAATAAACATTGTGAAAGTTATGAATACGAATACCAAGATGGAATAAAGGATATGTATTGGGAGATGGCTTGGAATTATCGTTTTGAGGGGGATAGAAATAGTGAATCATGGAAAACAAGGACTGATGCTATAGAGGACTATGAAAGTGCAATATATTGGTTAAACAAAAGAAAAGACGATACAAAGGAAATAGAACAAAAAATAGAGACTGTTAAAAAACAAATAGCTGTTGATAATAACAAATTTGGCAAGTTACTCAAGGAATTCCCAGAGGCGTCAGGATTTTGTAACAAACTAGACAAAGCAGGAATTAAGACAGTTGGCGATTTGCTTAAGACAAGTGACGATGAAATTGACAAAATACCAAAAATTGGTCCCTCTGCTATGACAGAAATCAGGGCATTTAAAAACAAATTTTAATTTGAGATTATGAGTGATAGATCATGGGAATCAATAGGGTCTGAATTCGGAAAAGTCCTACAGAATACGAAGTACCAGAAGAAAATTAAAAAAATGAAAAAGATGAGTATCCTTATGGGTGTTGGTATACTCTCTTTGATCATTTGGTTCATGGGAATGCGATGGATATACCGAGGTATCACCGGGGCTGACGAAAAAGAGGCCAAAGAAGAGCTTATAGCAGACTGCGGATGTAGCTCTTTAGATGATTGTTTAGAGAAGAATAATATCGACTGTGCCTGGAAAATGTATGAGGCTGAAGATGTTAAACTTTGGCCTTACCCAGAATTGATTAAACTTGTAAAAGCGCAATGCGCAATTCACGTAGAGCGAGAGGAATATTTAAAAGGTTGGGATTACATCAAAAAGCAGAACTTTGATTCGGCTGAAAATATACTTAAGGAATATGAATTCGAATTTTTAAACAATGTAATCGATCGCCTTCTAATGAATGGAAATATAAAGCTTGCTAAATTATGGGCTATGAAAGGCTCAGATGAGCACAATACCGAGGGATGGAAAGAGTCAGAAACAGGCAATTTTAACAAACGAAAAACCCAACGCAAACTATTGTTGGCCAAAGTAAGAGAATTTCAATAGGCGTATTGTTTGATTAAATATAAGTTTCAATTAAACTACAAAAAGTGAGGAGTTTTATAATCGCAATAACTAGTCTTTTCATAATCCCATTTTGCCAAGGCCAAATTTTGAATATTGACAGAGAAAACGGTCAAGATACCGTCCCAAGGAAATTTGGCGCTTCAATAAGCTTAGATTTCGCAAGCGATAAGCAGCAAGCCGATTTTATTGAGCTTAGCTCTTCTTCAGAGTTAGACTTTTTCCTAAAAAATAATAACCTGTTCATTTTATTTGGTCAGGTAGACATGGCTTTTAGTGGTGACAATGTAATAGAAAATAACGGCTATTTCATGGCGCGATTTCGCGACAAGGATACAAGAAGGATTTATCCGGATGCGTTTCTTCAATATCAATGGAACGGGGTATTAGGAATGCAGTCTCGGGCCCTAGGTGGGGTGAATGCGCGTATCAAACTATTTGAAAGAGATGAAATTGATGGTTATTCTGCAATCGGCTTATTCTATGAAGATGAGATATGGAATACCCAGCTCAATGCTTTTGGATTCGTCGATACCTCTGGCACACCTCGTGTTGACCGGGAGCTATTTAGACTAAATACGCACTTTAAGTTAGCCTTTGAAATATCCGAAAAAATCGACTTTGCCATGTCGCATTACATTCAATTCCCAATGAATGAATCATTCAGTAACTTTAACCAACCGAGGTGGTTTTTAAACTCAGATGTGTTTTTCGAGGTAAATAAAAATATATCGTTTAACATACACTATGATCATACACTGGATTATTATCGTGCCCTACCCATTGACCTCTATTATTACAACCTACATTTAGGTATTCAATTGAGTCTTTGATTCAACGTTTTTTCAAACCACTGTGTACCAAACTTATCTGAACTAGGAACGAACTAGGAAATAATTTAATGATACATGTTTGGGATTGTGAATTTGGGCATGGTACCGTGGATATACAATTTCCTTTCGTTCAGTGTGTACGGAGTTTTAATTTTTTTCTGCTATTTGGCCGAGATTTTACCAAGATTATCAATCCTAAAAAACTTGAACCTATTTTCGTTCCACATGGCCATGACTTCTAGGCTTGAGCCCTCCGTTTTCCAATTTATCCAATTAATACCGTAACATTTCTCAATCTCAACCTCAGCTCTTTTCGCCTTTTTAAGGCCGTCTTTGCCGTAAACTTCGTTTATTGGACCAAACTGAAAAACTTGCTCATTGGCTAAAGCCTTGATTCCGGTTTGGGATATCTCTCTTTTTCTAATCAATTTTGATAGCATGTTTGTCACCCTCCTACTTGACACACCTTTTGGAAGAACAAAATAATCTTTTGCCTTATCGTATTCTTTCTTTTGCAGATGGCCCATCAGGCTATCTAGGGCTGAAATCATCGTAGCTCTACTGGGGCCTTCCTTTTCAACAACGGCATTTGAAGAGGCATCGCCTCCACCACAACTCAATAACAAGGGCAAAACAAACAATGTGCAAACTAGGATTTTCATATTTTAGTCATTTATATTTTTGCCTAAATTAACAAAACACGGCATTAACTGTGCCCCAAATCAACAATGAATATTGGATAAGTAAATGATTTTTTGGCGCTGCACATCTACTGCGACTCTGGGATTGCCATCTTTTTAATTTCAGAGTAATAAATTAATTAGTCATCTCTATTTGTAGTTAACGAGAATCTAAAAATCTGGCCGATAATCCCAGGTTCGATAATCATGAATATCGCCATACAAAATGGATCTTAAAATACCCCTTTTAAAAAAGTAGACCTTGTCATTAAAAATGTAATAGGACACGGGGTTTATACACCTTGTAGAATCATGCCAATAAATCAAGTCTTTAGATCGGTCAACATACCATTTATTGTTTTGAATCTTTTTAAGCACGGAAGTGACCACAGCATGGTTACCCCTAGTGTATAGTCTCCTAAAAAAACCCATGTGCTTTATGGTATCCATGGCGTTTAAATGATGATAGGCGCACTGCAAATGGAAATGCCGCTCTGACATACCAGGCAGAATAACCCCCTGGGCCAGATTAAATTTAGGGTTTTCTTGTTTTGCGACCTTTTCAAGAAAATCCAGCAGTAAAGTCTTCCGTTGTGTATTTAATTCAATGATCTCCTGGGTCAATGGAAAATCAAACTGAGCTCCAGGAATGCTTTTATATCCATCGGAATGGTGTGCTTTATTGATTAAAGCCCTCAATCTGTTTAGTATGATCTCCTCAGTTGACGGTAAATCAGTATTGCTCCTCATAAACGGCATAGAAATTATTTGCTAAAACACAAGTCCTCTTCTCGCTCATAAAGATAATCAGGAATTTGATAAAAATAACAAGGACAGCCATGATAGATTAAATAATTAACTTAGTAACTGCGCAATTAAATGAACTCAAATCTGATTTAGGTCTATGAAATTGATCCCATTTTTTTTATTGATTGGCTGCTTTTGTCATGCACAAATTGAAACACCGGAAATTAAAACGATTCAGCAAAAAATTGATGCTTTAGATAACTCAAAAGCAATATTAAAGAACGAATTAGAGGCGGCAAAGCTACAATGGATTCAGAATCAAATTAAAGAAATCGGTATTCCAAGTTCAGAAAAAGCTGAAGAGGTTATTGACCATCTCGTCTATAGCTTCAGCTACAACGAGCAACACGAGCAAGCAAATTGGGTGATGCATGTAATTCTTCCTGCCATTTCTGAAGGAAACGCCACGAGATCCAACGATTTTAGAGAAGACCCCCTTGTAAAGTCAGGAACCTCCGTAGAACAAGATTATTTTTTAAAAGAGAAAAAACCAGATGGCAAATACAAATATGATGGATTTGGGTATGACAGAGGACACCTCGCCCCCTCTGCAGACTTCCGATGGAGTGAGCAAGCACTTTCTGAAAGCTATTTCTATTCAAACATGTCGCCGCAAATTGGAGATTTCAATCGATATAAATGGGCAGAGCTAGAAAACTGGATGCGTGAGTATGTGACCAAAAATAATACGAGTTTAATTATTGTCACTGCCCCTATCCTATCTGATGATCTTCAAAAAATAGAGCGAGGGATAAATAAGGTTTCTATACCTGAATACTTTGTAAAAGTGGCACTTGATATTGAAAACAAGCGCGGTATTGGCTTCATTCTTCCCCATCAAAAAATTGAAAGCCCTTTAGAATACTATGCAGTAAGCATTGATAGTGTTGAGCGCACAATGGGTTATGATTTATTTTCAAATCTAGATGAAACACTTGAAAATGAAATAGAAAGCAAAACTCCATATATCGAATGGCTTCCTGAATCACAAAAAGATGACATCATGGCGATTGCATTAACCGAGCTGCCGAAAGGAGCTGTAAACACAAAGCGCGTCAAAGGAATCATGAATGATGGTAGAAAGCATACAGTTTGCGGCAATGTTGTAAGTACGAAGAAACATAAAAAGGGACACGTTTTCATCAACCTAGACAAGAAATTTCCAAACCAAGTCTTTAGCCTCTCTATTTTTGAATCGAACATTAAGAACTTCGACTACGAACCCGAGATTTACCTTATCAATAAACAGGTTTGTTTTAAAGGAGAAATTGGAGAGTACGGCAATACTCCGAATATGATCTTAGAGCACAGCAAGCAAGTCAGGCTTCTTGAAGAAATCGACTAAATACTGGATTTTAGCAATCCTTAACACCTCATTTAGTAACCATTGAACGAAATCCTCATTGTTTTGATAAAGACAATAAGACCAACATGAGGATATTCATAACTCTATCCACAGCATTGATACTTACTCTAGCAGGTTGTACCAAGGATACTGACCACGAAAATTTAGAACATTTAGAATATTTAAAACATCAAGAGCGAAGTGAGGTAAGCATAAAAGAAAAGGCAAGAATTGCAGCGCATTATTGCGAAGAAAACAATCTAAATACAAACTTCTGCATACTCATAGACATGAGTGTTCACTCTGGCAAAAAGAGATTTTATGTTTGGGATTTTAAAACCAACCGCATTATAAACAGCTATATGGTAACACATGGATGCTGCGAAGGCCCTTGGGGTGAAGACGCTTCTAAAACTTCAATTCAGTATAGCAATATTGAAGACAGCCATTGTTCATCTAAAGGCAAATATAAAATTGGAGAACGCGCGTGGAGTAGCTTCGGTGTACATATTAAATATGTTTTACATGGTTTAGAATCCACTAACTCAAATGCAAAAGACCGTCACATTGTATTTCACTCGTGGGGAATGGTTTCTGATGAGCAGGTATTTCCCGCTGGAACACCAGAAGGTTGGGGATGTCCTGCGATTTCGAATAATGCGTTCACAGAGATTGATGCTTACCTAAAAAATAGCGGACCTACCTTAATGTGGATTTACTAGCTTGTTACCTTTTATGGTGTATTGGTTATTGAGAATGTAACTCCTTATTTCTCTTTTATGAAACTTCTATATTCTTTGCTTTTTATAAGCATCATTGCAGATAGCTATTCCCAAATAAGCATGAACCTCCGCATGCGTCTAACAGATACGCTCGTTGTTGATAAATACCAAACACCACAAAATAGCTTTAAGGTCCAAAAGCTTTATATGTCCCCAGGTCATTCCAGGATCAAAAACTTAAGTGCTGCAAGTAAGCTTCAGCACCATACCATCGTTGGTGTTGACCTCGTATATTCCGATTACCCCGAGGGTAGAGACTTTTCAGAGCTCAATAGACAGCGCATTATAGAGCTCTTTAAGGTACTGCCTCAGGCCTTCAATAATAAGATGGTCAAATGGACTGTAGTGAAGCAAACTGGTGTCAAAAAAACAGGTGGGATTTCAAATTATTTTCACGGATTTGCCATTCACTACAGGGCCCTTCCCTCCTATCAAGATGAAAACCAGCTTTTGGAAGACATCCTATCGGGCAAAAAAGAACCTGAAGACTCTACACTTCTGAAGGTATTTAACAGAAATGAAGAATGGAAAAACATGCTTGTAGTCTGTGACGTTACCGGAAGTATGGCGCCTTATACCGCACAGCTATTGTTGTGGATGAAAGCCAATCAAACCCTTAGATCAATGAAAAACATTGTCTTCTTCAATGACGATGACGAGAAGAGCAACGATCAAACCAAAAGAAAAGATACTTCGGGTATGTGGACCATCAGCTCATATAGCTACAAAAAAGTACTTGCAACTGCCATCAAAGCCATGGAAAACGGTGATCACATTGAAAACAACTTGGAAGCGGTATGCAGGGCCATTGAGGAATATCCCGAAGACAAGTACAAAGTATTGATGATTGCCGACAATTGGGAAGACCCCTGCGACATGCACCTATTGAAGTACCTGAAAGAAAAGAAAATCCCTGTGCGAATTATTGTTTGTGGTGTGGAGGATTCATTCAATACCAAATACCTTGAAATTGCATATGCTACTGGTGGAACAATTCATACCATGGAAGATGACCTCAAAAACTTGGCTTCGATGAAAGACGGAACGACCTTTAAAATCGGAAAAATTAAGTATAAAGTCGCAAAAGGAAAATTCTATCAGGTTAAGTAATTAGTGAGTATTTTGATTCTCAGAAATAGTTATCTTGTATACCATGTCAATCAAAAATATTAAGTATCATAGACATTTAACCACAATAGACTTAGATGAGGAAATTGTATACTTAAAGGAGGATATGAGTCCTCTGACAGGCCTAATATATAATGATGGTGAATACCCTTATGAAGTCAATTATAAGGAAGGTAAAAATCATGGAGTTGGCAGGTGTTGGCATTCGAATGGTCAAATTTGGTCAGAGAAGAATTATAAAAAAGGTCAACTGCATGGATTGAGTCGCCATTGGTATGATAATGGAATTCAACAAGACGAGGAAAAATACGAAAACGGTAATCGAAGCTACAAACGGTGCTGGGAGAAAGATGGTAGCGAAATAGACGCGTCAAATCCCAATTACAAATGGCTCTTTGAATAATGAAAGAATACATTCGGTATCGAAATACACAAGGAGGCATTGAATTTTGTCACTATCAAATCCAGAAAGACACGCATCAAAATAAGCCGGTATATACGATGCAATATAGTCAAGGTTCAATAGGTTCAATACCAGACTGTGAAGCAGTTATTGATGAAAGCATAGCCCTTGTTAAAGAAATTGAAAATTCGCTCGTCAATGAATACCCAATGGAGTTTATTCCGACGGAGTTATATCAACTCCAGCTTGACTTATCGAAATTCAAAGAAAATATCACGGCTGTCCTACTCGAAAAACTTACAAGATCCATTGCATGGAATATCAAACACACAGGATTGGGTTTGCTTCCCGTGAAGCTTTCAAAAAAAGATAAAATTTTATCAACACAGCTGAGACTTAATTCCAATCTAAATTTGCATAGAATACTGTCTTTTGATTTAGGGCTTATGGGCATAAAACCAAATCAGATTTCGATAGAAAATATATAGCTTTATTCTATGGAGAATCTCATCTTTTTTCAGCACAATCAGGTACAAAAAAATGTATCCTTATGGAGTGTAGATATAGCCGCCGTCATTCACTTACTTCGCGGCAACTCGTTTCGCATTAAGGAAATGGTGTCAAACAATAGTGATAATAAATTAGGCTACATCCGAAAACCAGAGGATGCACATTGGGTAAAATACGGATCAGAAAGCCATGCGCATGAGCTCCAATGGTTCATTGAAGACTGTGACTGTAATTACGTGCTCGAATGTATTATTGAACTTGAAAACGGTTGCGAAATAGAACAGGTAGCTGGGCAGCTATTTGTGAGCTATCAAAATATCGATCAGATTAAGGCAGGAATTATTAAAATTTTGAAATACTATGGTTTTTTTGCGGCAGAAAAAATCTGGGATTATGTCATTCAGTTCAACAAGAGCATTCCCATCGATTCTCTTCAAGGAATGGAGCCTGACGATTTAACTCCAGAAAAGTTGGACTCCGCATTGAAACTTGCCAAAAATATAGAGGCTAAGCATATTGAATATGACAAATTAGCACGTGAAATGGATGATTCAGAGGACACAATGCCCTTTTAAAAGGATGAAGTGGGTCAAATAAAGGTTAAATGTATACAAGTTTTCTCAGGACAGATAAGAAGCTTGTCCTCCCCTTGCATTTGATCTATTGCTTTTTCTAAAGCTTTCAAACTGTTTTTGCAAGATTTTTTATACATCACCCTACTAATATCAACAGAAACACCATAGCTATGTGTACTCTTTTGTCGTGTTGCACTACTCGGATACGCTTTTCTGATTTTACATTGTTGGGCTTCTGTTCGTGTTACCGAAGAAATGAGAAAATAGCTCTTAGCATCAGGAGTTCCTTTGAGATTTTCTCGAAAGAGCGATCCGAGCTCTTCAAGTCGCTGCTTTGCTGAAGGCGTTAAATGTTTCGAGCTATGACCTAGGCTTTGAATGTGGTATCCCTTGCGATCTGAAATCGTTACCAACTGTTTCTCTTCGAGATACTCTTGCAATTTAGCCTTATCCTCTATAAATCGACCACCTGTAACCTTCTTTGCGATTGGACGATGTTTACCCGAATAACTGTCCCTTTGAAAATGAAGAGTTTTATTCGTGCAGCTACAAGATTTATTAGAACTTGAAGTTTGTGTTGCATTATTTTCAATCCTGTACTTATCAATCCAATATGTGATTCTACTAAAATTATTGGAGACAATAAACAAACCAACAATGAGAGATATAATGATACTACCAATGAAATATTTTCTAATTGCTTTGTTTTTGAGACAGACGACAAAGAGCCCCAAATTCACAAAAAAGATGAGTAATACGAGTGCCAAAATTAAAATATCTTGATTTCTAATCATTATCTATGATTTTAGAGTCATCATATACACTAAGGTTATAAATCCACTTTAATTCATCCTCTGGTAGATCTGCAGCAGTCAGCTTACAATTTGGGTCTGGTTGATACCAACCATAGCCGCGATAATAATTTCTTAACTTTTTATTCTTAAAGGCATAGCCTCGAATAGCGAATGGAAAGTTCCGCAACACCTGAAGTGTGAATTCATCTTTGGCATACCTCAGGTCATCCTTGTGGTGGTGGAAAGCATACCAAAGTACATGCTCCTTGATGTCAAAAACTCCTGTATCTGATAATACACTATAATATTCATAAAACCCTTGTTCAGAGCTGTATTCATTATGGCTCCCCCAAATCATTAATTCACCTTTAGGTCTAAAATCCTTTTGTTTATATACAAGTGGTGCCTCTTTCGTTCTTACATGCAAAGAACCATTTTCATGTCCTCGTCCGATATGCATTCCCATTTCCTCCATATCTTTAGCAAATGGATTACACGAATTCAACAAGGCAGCATCATTCCAATTTTTAGTCCCTTTAAAAAAGGTTTGATTGATGTAATAGTCCCTAAAGTCTCCCATATCAACAATGAGGGTAAAATCATCAATTTGATTGTTTGCCCATCGATTTGCTGCTGTCAAAATGTATCGAAAATCTAAAGGCACATCATTCGTCCCGGAAATCGGAAATGAATAGGTATGATGTATCTTATTGATGCCCGGGTTAAACTTTGCATCAAAATAATTTACGTAGACATAATCGAATAAAAAATCTCGGTAATTCAGTTCGACTTTACCATTTCGAGGTTTACCCCTATGATATCCATGAAACGAACCACGAGAAGTAGACTTTCGTTCATTTAAAAGATCAATTTCAGACTGTGGAAACCCAGCCAAGCTTCCTCTGGTATTGAAAGCGCGTTTATTTACAATGTCTGCCTTATATGGGATTCTTATTCCATTGATTTCTACAACAAACCCTTCTAAATAAGGGTGATTTCTGGTCATTTTCCATCGATCATATTGAAATTCTGCAGCACCTCTTGGCATCGGAGCCTCAAAGCCCATCAAAACCTCTTTTGCTTTACCTGGATTAAAAAAGGTATAGTCCACATCAATTAGAATATTGCGCCCTACCCTTTTGATTGTCAAGATTTCTTTCCGTAGCTCTACTTGCGTTTCATTTACAGGAATAAGCTGATTGCCATTCATATAAAATGCGCCATCATTGGCATAAAGCAACGAACAACAAAATAGGAAACTGAAGATTAATATATTTTTCATTGGATTGATAGATTAAGATTTTCTTTTTCTGTAAAACTTGCGGCCTAAATACACGCCCAAACAGAGTAAAATAAATGGCCATAAATTCATCATTAACACAAGCACATAGATGAATCCATTCCAACCATTTGTAAATCCTGTCTGAAATTTCTGGCCAAATTCATACGTCACTGGCTTAGACTCAAAAAAGGTGAGCTCAACTGTAGCATATGAAATCTGATTACTCATCTTTCGAAGACGGCCCTCAATTGATTCAATGTCTCCTCGAAGCTTGCTGAGCTCCTCCTCTATCTCCATCATACTGCTTATGCTATTGGCCTTGTTTAAAAGCAACAGGTACCTTTCTTCAAGGGATTTTTTATTTTTGAGTCTCGCATTTATATCAATGAACTGATCTGTAACGTCATTCACTGAGCGCTCTTTGCGCTCGAAAGCAGAAACCCCCTTAATGGATTTCTCCCAGAACTGCTCATAGTTTCCTTCAGGGATGCGCGCAATCAACTCAATTCCAGTTCGACTAGACTCATCAATCATCGATTCTGAGGAGATATAGCCCTCGTATTCGTTAATGAGCTTAGAAAGCTTTATTCGGGTATCATTTGAATTATCTGTCTCAAATGCCAAAACACCGTCCTTAATAAGCTTTCTTGGTTGCTTTTTGTCACCAGAGGACTTTGACTTATATAATTGAATTGATGTTTCAGTAGGTTGCTCAACAGGCAGTTGATCTTTATCGGCACAGGAAATCAAGCCGATGATTACAAGGCAAGCTACAACAAGGTTTACTTTTTTCATAACGAACGTTTTCTTTTTATTCATTCAATGCACTGTCTTCATTAGTAGCTTCTTCATATGGTCTCCATCGATAATGATCCAAATCATACTCGTCGTAGTATACATCCTCTTTTTGAGGACCTGCACCAATATTATGTACTGCGTAATAGCGGTCAGTACCTTCAACCTTTTCATCAATTAAAATACCGATGTGCCAATTGCCCCATACGATGATGTCGCCGGGTAAATAAGGTGCTGAATTCTTGATTTTAGACTCTGGATAATTCTTATTTAAGAACTTCCTTATTATGTGCACACGACGGTGGTCGATATTCTGATCTGCTTTGGCGGTTCCGCGCTTATAGTAAATAGGGTAATAGTATTGCAAATTGCTTTGTACATCCTCATGAATGAGCACTTGCATGTCAATATCTGCAGCGCGATAGGCCCGAACTACGACATCCGTGCATACACCTATATTGGACGGGACATCACCATTGGGATAATCAATGATGCGATAGCTGCCGTCATAAGTCACATCTTGTGTAGCTTGCCATTCGGCATGCGAAAGAATTAGCCCTTGCTTGGTTTGAAGAGTTGAAATTGTTTGCTTTGTCGTCTGTGCGCATGCAGTGAGACTTACGAAAGAAAAAAGGAGTAAATAGAGTTTCATGAC
>CAJXCU010000045.1 GCA_913051935.1 uncultured Flavobacteriales bacterium | reverse complement strand
TCTCAGATACAGAAGGTTTTCCAATTGAATTTGCGACTGTTAGGTTATTGAAAGCTAAAGATTCTACATTGATCAATGCGATGTATGCTGACGAGCTAGGTGAATTTAAATTCACTGCTGTCCCTTGTGATGAAACCTACGTATTAAAGCTTTCGAATGTTGGATACAATACGAAGCTCCTCCCAGCAAATAATTCAGTTTCATGTCTTATCCATGATTATGGAACTATTCAGCTATCTCTTGACCGCACATTAAATTTAGAAGAAGTCAAGGTTGAGGCGCAGGTGGATGTGCTGAAAGCAGGCATCGACAAAAAAATATACAATGTTGGTCAAGATATTTCTGTTCGAGGAGGTACAGCAAATGATGTTTTAAATAGACTTCCTTCAGTTGAAGTAGACGAGGACGGTGGCGTTACACTTCGAGGTGACGGATCGGTAATTATATTGATTAACGGTAGGCCAAGTTCCTTGAGTGGCGGAAATGGAAAGACATTGCTCGATGCGCTTCCTGCAGGATCAATTGAGCGAGTTGAAATCGTGGCAAATCCATCCGCAAAGTATGATCCAGATGGGACCTCTGGTATCATTAATATTGTCCTTAAAAAGAGTCTTTTTAAAGGGTTGAATGGAGCTGTTTCATCCAATGCTGGTTCCGGTGATTTATCTTCTGGTAATATCTTCGAAGGCAATATATCACTGAATTACCGCAATAATAAGTTGAATGTATATTCTTCATATAATGGTAGGACTTACAACGGATATAGAAATAAATATTCTGATATCTATGAGAACTTTGGAGATGACTCCATCGTGCGATTGAATCAAAGCAGATTAGGTACGGATCTGAATAATTCACAATCCCTCCGAGCAGGCTTGGATATAAACCTATCTGAACGACAAAAGCTTGGTGTTTTTGGTAATCTTAGTTTGGGGAGAAGAGAAAGAACGGGAAGTCTGTGGAATACCCTTTATCAATTTTCTGAATCTCCAAGTGCACTATGGCGCAGAACAAGTTTTGATCCGAAAACAAGAACGAATATTGATCTAGGCTTGAATTACGAATGGTCTTTTATGAAGGATAGGGGGAAGCTTCAGTTTAATATAAACCAATCCTTTGGTGATGAGGATATTAAAGGGTATTATTCAGAAGCCTACTTTACACTAGATACTGTATTGAACGGTGAAGATACTCTGCAGCAACAGCTTGAGAATATTGAATCCAATGACATTAACACCATTCAGCTTGATTTGGAATATATCTTTCCGAAGATCAATTCAAGAGTAGAATTAGGTGCCAAAAGTATTATTCGGGATCAGTCTGTGAGCACCTTTTCTGAGACGTATGACAACGATAATCAGGAATTTTCATCAGACACACTCGCTAATTTCGATTACCGTTATGCCGAACGTATATTTAGTTTGTATGGAATCTTTGGTCAACAACTCAATAAATTTAAATATCAATTTGGGGTAAGGCTTGAGCAGGCTTATCAAATACCCGAGCTACTTTCAGACGGAGCCTCTATACCAAATACTTATTTTAACGCATTTCCTTCTGCACATATCAAATACGCTATAAATGAGCGTAATGAATTTGGATTGAGCTACAGCCGAAGAATTTCTCGAGCAAGAGCAAATCAGTTGAACCCATTTACAAATTATGCTGACCCTTTTAATTTAAGACGCGGTAATCCATATTTACAACCTGAATACATTAATTCATTTGATTTAGCTTACACTTTTGAGAAAAAAATATTTTCGATTTCCTCCAGTATATATTACCGAAGAAGTCAGGGAGTGATTACGAGGGTAAAAGAATTTTATGAGGACAATACGAGTGCGATTACGTATCAAAACTTGAACAGTACAAATGCTTTAGGTACAGAATTGGTAATGATGTTCAAACCTTTTAATTTTTGGAGGACAACAGCTTCTTTTAATGGAAATTTGGTTGAGTACTATACTGATCTCCAAGGTTTATCCAATACAACCGGTGCTTATATCAAAGCTAAATTTAATACTGTTATTGATTTCTGGAAAAATTCGGCTAGTTTTCAAGCTAGCTATGCTTACAATGGTCCTAGAGTTGTTGTTCAGGGAACCGTCCAGCGCAAGGGAACCTTCGATCTTGCATTCGAAAAGAAATTCATGGAAGGAGACTTGGCGTTTGGTGTGCGGGTTTCCGACTTATTTAACCAGCAATCATTTTATATGGATGCAGTTCGTGAGAACTTTCAACAGGTGGCATACTACAAATGGATGTCAAGAAGGGTGTTTTTGACTTTTAATTATAAATTCGGTAAGATTGAGTTCAAAAACAAAAGCACTTCCGAATTAAATAGTCCTGACTGATCACAATCTTATTTTTCCGCTTCAAGATTCTTCAAGATTCTTCCATATTCTTTGAGTATTTCTTCAGGTAAATCCATGAGAGCGGTAGATTTGTGCACCTTTAAAAGTGCCAAAAGTTCCATGCTATCCATTTCTTTTCCAAGAACTGGTAGCGTAATTTTAGCAAAATCGAATGTAAAGTAATCGCTCCATAATTTTTGATTAAGAATCAACCCATCTATCGCATGTACTAATTCAATAGCGTTTGTACCAACTGCCAAATCACGCTTGAATTTACTTTTGTTTTTTTCATAATTGAGAAATAATGTTTCCCAATTGTCCCCTTCGATTGTGATTTGATCTGTTTCAAATTCTACGGAAGGTGTATTTTCTAAAAATACATATGCCTTGTGAATAGAGTTCAGACGTTCTTGTCTTTTACGAAGCACTTTTGGAATGATGCCTTGGTTAAGCATCGATGACTTGAGCTGAAACAAAAGGGCCTCATATGCATCATGTGCATCCTCATACTTTTCTACTTGTAAAATAAGCTCAGCTTTCTTTCTGTCCATATCTTTTAAGCTTATTTTTTCGCATTCTGATATTTAGCATTTCTACAACTAGTGCATATGCGAGGGCGAAATAAATATATCCTTTTGGAAAATGTTGACCAAAAGCTTCTGAAATTAGTAAAATACCAACAGCAACAAGGAAGCTGAGTGCAATCATTTTTATTGTTGGTCGGCTTGAAATGAAATCTCCAATTTGTTTTGCAAAGGAGATCATTACAATAATAGATATGATGATTGCAAAAACAATAATAGCGATTGGGTCTGAATTGGTTTCAGAACCGACTCCATTTGTCATACCCACAGCGGATATGATCGAATCAAAGCTGAAGATTAAATCGATAATGATAATCTGTCCAATAATATTTAATAGCCCTTTCTTTTTCTTATTTGATAAGTGCTCCTCGTTACTGATGTTCTTATGCATTTCATCGATAGATTTGTATATAAGGAACAAGCCGCCAAGTAGAAGAATTAGACTTTGTACACTGAAAGGTGTGCTAAACAAGGTAAACAATGGCTCTGTAAGTCGCATCAATATGGATACGACAGAAAGTAATGCCAAACGGAGGATAAGTGCAATGGACAAACCTAAAGTTCGTGCTTTTCGTTGGTCTTTGGGTTCTAGTTTTTCCGTTACAATGCTGATGAATAGGATGTTATCGATGCCCAATACAATCTCTAAAACGGAGAGAATCACGAGATAAATCCAACCCTCCCAAATCAAGAAAATATCCAAGTAATCAAGCATTTTTTAAATGTTTAAAAAATCGGTTTAGCGCTTTTGGATTTTCACTTGAATCAGTCTTTAAAACTAATATTTGGGATTTTTCATCTTGAAAAAAATCAATCATTTGTTCTTGATAATCTTTATTTTTTTTTGGACTGTAAATACGAAGTCCAAAACCCTCTGCAATATCAGACACATTTGCGTTGTGCTTTGCCTCGAAATATCGTTCCAGCTGTTTGGAGGATTTGGAGCCGTCTATTATTTTAAAAATACCACCTCCCTGATTGTCGAGTACAATTATTTTTAAGTTTTTCGGAAAAGGATCTGTCCAAAGTGCATTGCTGTCATAAATAAATGAGATGTCTCCACTAATGAAGATATGTTTTTCCTCAGAATTCGCAATTGCACTACCGATCGCCGTGCTTGTGCAGCCGTCAATGCCACTTGTGCCTCTGTTGCATTCATAATGAACATTAGGAACAGGGTCAAATAGCTGCATGTAGCGGACCACAGAACTATTTCCAAGGTGGATCGTGCAGCTTTCTGGTAATATATGGTATAGTGCATGGAACACCTCTAAGTCTGTGTTTGTTTGAGCGCCATTAAAGAAGCTGGGAATGCGGTCCTTAACAAGATAATCAAGCTGATTCCATGTTGCTTTGAAGTTTTTGTTATTTAACAGTGTCGCCTTATTGTTGAGTAGCGTAAAAAAGGCTGCTGGGTCACATTCATAATGAACATCTAATCTTAAAAATAAATCGATACCAATATTGCTTAAATTGATGGCAATATGTTTTTTAGGTGGGTGTTTAATAAAAAAAGATTTGATGCGCTTCGAAACGATCGCCCCTCCGATGGTGATTAAAATATCAGGAACGAATCTCTTTTCATTTTTAGTATCGATTGAATTTAGTGCTCGGTCGATACAATTTACAAATGAGCTATCATTCATTCCTGAGGTGTTTTCATTGAGCACAACAACATTTGAGTTTTTATTAAAATCAACAAGCGCACTTTTTAAAATTGAGTTTCTGCTGCCTTGTCCGCAGAGAACGAGTATTTTTTGATCTCCAAAGCTTTGGAGAACATCTTTCGAGAGTGACAACGCTTTTTCTTTTATTTCCTCTTTTTCGTAGACTTTTTCCTTTTCAATATGGATATCAGTAATACCATATAGCGGCTCTTCTAGATGGATGTTAAGATGCATGGGCCGAAACGGAGGTTCTTGCATTTTGACAAAAAAATCTGTAATAGATTTATGATGGATCTTCCCACTGATATCTTCTACAGAGAGCGATTGCTTTACATGTTTGCCGAAAACTTCATGTTGCATTATCGTTTGCCCATGTCCTTTATTGATTAGTCGCTTGGGGCGGTCTGCAGATAAAACTAAAAGTCGCTGTTCTCTATAAAAAGCCTCCGATATCGCAGGAAAGTAGTTTAAAACCGCTGATCCCGAAGTACAGCATAAAGCAACGGTTTGCTGAAGCGTTTGTGACATTCCCAATGCATAAAATGCAGCGGCGCGTTCATCGTGAATGACATGCGTTTCGAAATCGGGATGTACATCAAATGAGATGGCAAAAGGGGCATTTCTCGATCCAGGAGAAAAAACAATGTGTTTGATGCCGTGATTAAGACATTCTTGTATGATTTTCTGGACTACAGGCTTGTTGCTAAATTCCATCGTTTGCAAATCTACAATAAATCAAAAATTTTGCTGAGTGTTTCGCTCTTCCTTTCTGTTTCTTCCCATTCATGTTCAACATCGGACTGTAGCGTATATCCTCCTCCTACATATATATGCGCTCTATTTTTGGTAAGCTGGCAGCAGCGCAAATTTACATACAGTCGACTTGAATTTTCTGATACGAGCCCCATGAATCCACTGTAAAGACCTCTATCTTGATTAGAGCCCTCAAGTTCTATTTGTTTGATAAGTTTTTTACTTTGCTTTTTTGGAACACCATTGACAGCAGGGGTGGGGTGAAGTGAATTGGCAATCGTCAAAGGGTGGTTCTGATTTAAAGTAAAGGATATGTCACTGCGCAAGTGTTCAACATTTCCTGCTGGCGCTGTGTATGGTCCCTTGATGCATATATCTTTAGCTCCTTTGTTATTTAGTTCTTCTGTAATATAGTCCGTTACAAATTGTTGTTCTTGCTGTTCTTTATCATTCCACTCACTTTTTTTGCATAATTCTCTGGTTCCTGCAAGTGACATTGTTGAGGCCTTCTCTCCCTGGCTTTCTAATAAGGTTTCTGGTGTCGCACCAATCCATGTTCCGAACAAGGGTGAAGAGATTAAATATACGAATGCTTTAGGGTAGGACGCACATAGTTTGGTATATAGCTCCCAGTATTTTGAAGTATCTAGTGTACATGTCTTGACTCGAGACAGAACTACCTTATTAATACCTTCTCTGGGCATCAGCTCTAGCGCAAGTATTCCTTGTTTGATGTAGCGCTCCTTTGATATAGATATTGGTTGTTGCTCATTCAAATGTAATTTGTAGTCATGTGCATTGAACAATGCTTGGTTATTCGATTCAAAAATAAGCTGATTTGTACCATAAAAATTTGACACGACGAAACTTATCGATTTTTGGGCAACGGACTTCAGTACTTTGAAAGCGCCCAACTCTTCAACTGATGCCTCATTTGGAATGCGATATGCCAGAAGGTCCATAGACATTTTTAAATATCAATAATCATTACGGTCAATCTCCCTGAACAAACAAGTTTATCTGTGCCCTCTTCTCTGATGTCCACCTGCCAAAGATGCGTCCGTTTGCCCGCATGAATAATTTTGCCGGTAGCGATTACATTTCCCGAACGTATGCCTCCAATGTGGTTTGCATTTATTTCGATGCCTACAGGATGCTGTTTTGAGATATCTAACAATAGGGTGCTGCCCATGCTCCCAATGCTTTCTATTAATGCTGCACTAGCACCTCCATGAAGCAAGCCCATAGGCTGATGCGTTCGGTGATCCACGGGCATTTTTGAAACAACATAATCTTCTCCAAGCTCTATACATTCTATACCCAATTGCTCCATCAATGTATTCTTGTTCATTGAGTTGATCAACTCGATGGGTACTTGGTTCAATTTTTTCATATCTAATTAACAAATATAGGTCTTTACTGTTTTGTATCACCTTCAAATCCTTCATAAGGAAATATAAAATGAGATTTCTTTTGATGGTGGAAATGATAATCATAACGAACGTAAAAAAATGTTTGTCAGTTGTGAAAGTATTACTACTTTTGCCTCGGAGAATTGGCAGAGTGGTCGATTGCGGTAGTCTTGAAAACTATTGTACCGAGAGGTACCGGGGGTTCGAATCCCTCATTCTCCGCTGATAAAAATAAAGGTCTCAGCTCTGAGGCCTTTTTTTGTGTATATAAATTGGGTATATTATCTATTAACTAGCATTTTAAACAACAAATACACCGAGAGAAATACTGAACCGAAGCTCAGTCCTATGATAAAATCGGCCACATATATTGGCCAACCGTGAACAAACTGATGAACAGCATCTATGTTGTGAACGAAAATGCCCCCACCTACGATAATCATTGCAATTGTTCCGACAAACTTCAGTATTCTTATAATTTTTGGAAGCGCTTTCACTAGAAATGTTCCCAGTCGCGTTGTAAAACGCTTCTCGCTTATTGCGATAAGGTGGTAGCCAAGGTCGTCCATTCTTACCAAAATTGCGACAAATCCATATACCCCGATTGTAGAAAGAAGCGCAATGATTGATACCACCGGAATTTGAATTTTAAGAGGTTGATCCAGAACTGTGCCAAGGGTAATGATTATTATTTCTATAGATAAAATAAAATCAATTAAAATTGCAGATTTCACCTTTTTGTTCTCAATCGCGCTAGGGTCTCCTTGTGTTTGGCTTATTTTTTTATCTTTTTTTTCTTTATTTGAAGTAAACATCTTGTATACATTCAATGCTCCTTCAAAGGACAAATAAATACCTCCACAAACAAGTATAGGAACAATTACGCTCGGTAAATAGGCGCTGAGTAAGAACACACTTGGTAGAATGATAATTTTATTCAGAAAAGATCCTTTAGTGAGCTTCCAAAGCACAGGCAATTCCCGATTTGATACAAAGCCGGATGCTTTATCCGCATTTATTGCTAGGTCGTCTGCGAGGATACCAGCAGTTTTTTCAGTTGCAGCTTTGCTAAACACCATTACATCGTCCATGAGTATGGCTATATCTTCGAGTATACTGAAAATCCCGGATGTCATTAACCCTAATTATTTATTTTAGTCTGTATGTGCACACAAAGATAATTGATATCTAGGAATCAAGGTTTTGAAAATAGTGATGCTGATTTTCAATATGTTTTAAATGAATAGCACCAGAAGAATGTATTTCTTGTGTAGATGCTATTCAGTTAATTGAGGTGATTATTCAACCTGCTTAGTTTGTGAAATAAACCCTAGTTGAGATTTGCATTACACATGATACTTAAACTAGCTAGATTTAAAAGGTCGCTCGTCCATTCATATTCTCGCATTGATAAGCTCAATGTTAGGTCTTTAAATGAGGTTTGCATTGTATATCTTTTAAACCGTCCATCCCTGTGTAGTGGGGCTGTTTCGATATTATTCAACTTAAAGAACGTGAATTTGAAGTCCTCAAAGTCTTCTTCTGTCATTACCAAAACCATATTGCCTAAACATAATTGAATGTCCGAACAGCAATCGCATCTTGAGATGTATCCAAAAGGG
The DNA here is from genome assembly GCA_913051935.1 of uncultured Flavobacteriales bacterium. Classification (GTDB taxonomy): domain Bacteria; phylum Bacteroidota; class Bacteroidia; order Flavobacteriales_D; family Crocinitomicaceae; genus UBA952. The sequence continues at coordinate 9,684 of CAJXCU010000045.1, read as the reverse complement.
TTTTTGTGAATTATTGAATGTGATTCCATTATTTTCTTTGCTCGCGTATTTTTTTGTAAATGATATTTTCTTCAATCCAAGCATGTTCCTCAAGCTCTAATTCAAATTTTTCAAGCTGCTGGATTAGGATTCTGCCAAAAGGATTTACAGAACACTTTTCTTTTTTAAGTAAGTAAATAATTTCACTCAGGAAAGGTTCTTCGTCCTCATGGGATATTGAATCGGCTGAATTTTCTTTTGAATTTTGTGAAAGATATTCTTTGAAAATAATATCTTCTTCTATCGAGATATGGAATCTCATAGCCAATTCAAACTTGATAAAGACTTTAAATAAAACTGCTAGAGATGGGTTGTCAGGAAAAATTTTCATCAGCCCTACAAAACTTTGTTCAATTTTTGGAATAACGACATTCTCAAATCTCCAATGTGAAGCTTTTAATCTGTCTACCACAATCGCAGGACTCGCATTCAACAGTCTAGCTCTTTGAACAACCTTATTGGGTTGACTCAAATGAACATTCTGCTGATTTTCTATATCCATTGCGATGACTAAGACAAATTCAAGGTCAAAATTAGACGTCAATAAAGTCAATTCAAATACCGTAAATAAGGTATAATTTAAGTTCTGATAAATTAATTATGCCCTGCTTCCTAACTCGATAAGCTCCAGGTCATGAATTCGGTCATTTGTGATTTTAAATCGGAGTATTGTTTTTACTTTATGAAACCCTTTATATCCGGATGCGCCAGGGTTCATCCACAGCATTTTAAACCGCCGATCCATTTTAACCAATGTTATGTGTGAATGTCCGCATACAAAGAGTGTAGGAATACCATTTTTTTGTAGCTCATCGAAGGCCGGTTTAGCGTATTTCTCGGGTTTTCCTCCAATATGGGTCATGAGAATGGAAACATTTTCAATGTTGAACCTAAGAAACTCATTTGTCTCAAGACGAATTTCTTTATCATCGATATTTCCCCAAACGGCCCTTGTCGGCTTGAAAGCTTTAAGCTCGTCTAGAACTTCTATGGAACCAATATCTCCAGCATGCCAAATTTCATCAACCTCCGAAAAATAGGATTTGATTTTGGGATCGAGAAAACCATGCGTGTCAGAGAGAAGGCCAATTATTTTCAAAGCTAATTATTCATTTTGAAGCTGCCATCATCACTAAAGTCATCCTTTAGATCGCTTTGCTGCTTTTTATATAACCCATAATAAAATCCTTTTCTTTTCAATAAGTCTGCGTGGCTCCCTTCCTCAATCACACTTCCATCATCGATAACAATGATGTGTCGTGCATTTCTAATGGTTGAAATTCTATGGCTTACGATGATGGTTGTTCTTTCAGACTCCTCTTTTTGAAGCTCTCTTAAGATTTTATCCTCCGTTTCTGTATCGACGGCAGAAAGACAATCGTCGAGAACGAGAATCTCAGGTTTTCTAAGTAATGACCTGGCAATACTTAACCGCTGTTTTTGCCCTCCGCTTAAATTTACGCCTCGTTCTCCTAGTAATGTGTCGTATCCTTTTTCAAGCTGCTGGACCGTCTTTAAAATATCAGCGGTTTCGCAAACAGCATCTAGGTCTTCACCTGATATTTCTGTATCGTTTGAGCCAAATTTTACGTTATTACCAATAGAGTCTGAGAATAAGAAAACATCCTGAGGTACGACACCCAAAGCATTTTTAAATCCATCTATTTTGATAGAGGAGGCGTTAAGGTTATCAATTTTGATTGCCCCACTATCCGGTTCAAGTTGCCTGAGTAGTAAAGCTAATATGGTAGACTTTCCGCTTCCAGTCTTTCCAATTATGGCGAAGGTATCTCCTTTGGGTATACGAAAGGAGAGGTTGTTTATTGCTTTAATGCCAGTATTTTCATAAGTGTAGGAGACGTTTTCAAAGGAGATGCTTTCTTCGAATGAAAATGGCTCTGTTTCTTTATCTTTTTGTTGGTTGGTTTTCACCCAAAGAAATTCATTTATTCTTTGTTGAGATGCTGCGGCTCGCTGAATTAGTGAGGTAACCCAGCCAATACTTGCAAAGGGCCATGTTAGGTTATTAACAAAAAATATAAATGCCACTATTCCACCAAGTGTAATTTCATTTGTGAAAGACATTTTACCACCTATGTAGATTGAAAGTAGGGTGCTCAAACCAATTAGGAAAAGTATGGTGGGAATAAATAGGGCGTTAACCACCACCAACTTCATGCTTTTGCTTTTGTATTTATTTGCCGCAGTTTCAAATTTATCACCAACGGAGTCCTGCTGGCTGTATGCCTTAATAACGCGCATTCCCGAGAAACTTTCTTGGGCAATTGTTGACAAAATTGATTGCTCTTCCTGGACCTTTTTACTTAATAAATTCATTTTTGCTGAAACCTTATATATTAAAAAGGACATTAATGGTAATGGGATAAGCACTAATGCTGTCAACCCGGGTGAAATCATAATCATTTGATAGACAACGAGTGTAAAAAGGACCACCAGATTTATAGAATACATAATTCCCGGGCCTAAATACATTCTGACATGACTTACATCTTCAGAAATTCTATTCATTAAATCTCCTGTGTTGTTCTTCTTGTAAAAAGAAAGATCTAAGTTTTGGTATTGATTGTAAATCTCATTTTTTAAGTCAAATTCTATTCTTCTAGACATTACAATAATGGTTTGCCGCATTAGAAAAAGAAAAAAACCTTTTGAAAGCGAGAGCAACATATAAATACCACCAATTTGAAGGGAGACCCAAAGTGCATCGTTGATGGATTCGATTTTGCCATTTGACATTAAGGAATCTACTGTAGATTTCACAAATAGCGGCATGCGAACACCGAAATAATTACTGGTAATTGTAAACAAAATGCCAAGCAAAAAATGCCACCTGTATTTGAGGAAATATTTGTTCAGGTGTTGAAGTGACTTCATTTAGTTTTGCTAATTTTATTAAGAATTACAGAGGTGTAAAGCTAATCATTTGGAGTGTAAAAAAGTTTATTCATTTGTAGTTTTACGGAAAAATGTATTTGGTCGAAAAGGATGAAAAAAATTTACTATTTAAAAAGCTGTTCAACAAATCAGCGTATTTTAAATCAGCTGAACCTAACTGAAGATGTTGTTCTTCAAAATATAAAAGAAGAAAATATTGATGAAGTCACTTTAGATGAGCTTAAAGAAAGGGTAGGGTCTTATGAGGCTTTATTTTCTAAGAAAGCAATGAAATATAGGGCTTTAGGATTAAATAATATGGAATTAACAGAAGCCGATTACAGGTATTACATGCTAAATGAGTATACCTTTCTAAAGCGACCCTTCATTATCAACGAAGATCAAATATTTATTGGGAATAGCAAAAGTGTTATAAGCGCTGCAATCGAATCTTTTAAAAAATGAGGTACAGTACGATTTATTTTCTTTTAATCTTACTGTCTTTAAACGCCTGTAATGTTAAAGATGTTACGGTTCAAGAAATTACGCCTGTAAATGAAGTTGAGGTGAAAAACAGAACAAAAAAGTCTCCGATTGATAGCGCTCAGGTTATTAAAATCAATAACAACAATCGTAAAAGGTCAATTATAAATCCCACAAAGTCAAAGGGTAAAAAAGGATTGTAGTTTACGATTAGTTGTATACCTTTATATACAGTTCAATAATTTATGTAATATGAAAAAAGTATTTATTTGTCTTATGGCTTTATGGTCTCAACTGTCTTTTGGCCAACTCCTTAACGAAGATTTCGAAAGTGTTACGGCTCCTGCCTTGCCAAATGGTTGGACGGCAATAACACAGGCAACTAATGGCTACACAGGTTTTTACACAGGCGATGAGGTAGACGCAAATGAGGCTGGGTTTTGGCCAGTTACCGCAAATGGATCAACTTCCTTTGCGATGACAAACGACGATGTTCAAAATGACATTCTTTGCGATGAGTTGCTGATTTCTCCTTCCATGGATTTTTCCACAGAATCGAATTTACAGCTTGATTTCAAGGCCTATCACGACGGAGCATATGGTTCAGGTGATGCCACTGTCGAAGTGTCTACTGATGGTGGGACAACGTGGACTGTGGAGCTGACCTTAACTCCTGCCGCCTCTTGGCAAAACTACGCTGTGAACCTCTCTGCATATGATGGTTTCGCATCTGTGTGGGTAGGCTTTCGCTGGAACGACGGTGGTGATTGTGCTGGTTCAGACAATTGGGGTACTGGTTTGGCCATTGATGATGTTGTTGTTGATGCAACACCATCTTTTGACGTTTCTATGGCAGACAATTCGGGCAGAGAATATACGATCATTCCATTAGACCAGATTTCAGGACCTTTTGGTGCTTCAGGAACAATATCTAACGTAGGTGCAGTGGCGGTGACAAATGTGTCCATGACAACGAATGTTTATGACGCAGAATCAGCTTTATTGTACTCGGAAACAAGTAATCCAACATCGGCCTTGCAACCTGGATCCGATTTGAATACAGCAGTTCTCGGGTACACTCCAACTGTTGATGGTGTTTACACAGTGGAGTTAATTGCGAATATAAATGAAGCCGATGCAAATTTCATAAATGATACAGTAGTTTATTCTATTGTTGTGACAAATACATATGCACGCGACAATAGCTCTGTCGATGTTTCTCTTGGTGTTGGGGCGGGTGCAACTGCGGTTTTAGGAAATAGCTATGACATAATAACGCCAACTGCATTGTCCTCGGTTTCCTTTTTTATGATTCCTGGTGCTGATGGTTTAGGTGATTCGGTCCAAGTGTCTATTTATGATATGGTTGGTGGATTGCCGAATACACTGATCACTCAATCAGATGTTTATATTATTACAGAAACAGATACAACTGCGAATGGCGCTTTTTTAACACTTCCTATACTAGATAGCCAAGGAGCTCCCTTAAATTTAGCGGTTGGAGCCTATTTTGTTGGTGTCAACGAGTATTTAAATGTTGACAATATGGCCTTAGGTCAATCCTTAAGTATAGAAACACCGAACTCATGTTTTGGAAGTATAAACGGAGGGGTGTTTGAGCCGATGGAAAACTTTGGTTTCCCTGGTCCATTTATTGTTCGACCAAATTTTGCATGTAATTCGATGATAGTCTCAGTTTCCGAATGCTCAAGCTATACTTGGTCTGCAAATAACGAGACCTACACTGAATCAGGGGAATATACCGAGCTTTTTTCTGATGCTTCGGGATGTGATAGTTTAGTAACATTAGATTTAACAATTACAGGTCCTTCAGAGGGGTTCGATGTGCAATCCGCATGTGAATCCTTTACCTGGATAGATGGTGTGACGTACACTGAAAATAACAACACTGCGACATTTTTATTAACTGATTCAAATGGTTGTGATAGCACCGTAACGTTAGATTTAACAATCAATACTTCTACCTCAGGGATAGATACTCAGGTAGCATGCGGAGATTACCTATGGATTGATGGTAATGTCTACAGCGAGTCGAACAATACAGCATCTTTCACATTGGTAAGTTCGACCGGATGTGATAGTGTTGTGACTTTGGATTTAACCTTTACAAACTTGATAGAGACATCTGATATCCAGCAGGCGTGTAGCGAGTATACCTGGATTGATGGAAATACATACACTGAAGATACATCAGTAACATTCATGTTGACATCATTAAATGGTTGTGACAGTCTGGTAACGCTTGAACTAACGATTGTATCAATTCTTGAAACAACCGATGTTCAAGAAGCATGTGGTGAGTATACTTGGTCTGATGGAATTACATACTTTGAAAGTAATAATACGGCGACTCAAATTTTACAATCTGTTGGAGGGTGTGATAGTATCGTAACGCTTGATTTAAGTATACTACCCATTCCTGATAATACGACTTTTTTAAATGGAACAACGATAGCTGTTGATGCTTTCGCATCCTCATATACTTGGATTGATTGTGCGACAGGAAATGTTATTCCTGGCGAAACATCTCAGACTTTTACGGCAACAGAAAGTGGAGAATATCAAGTTGTTATCGAAATTAATGGATGTGAAAATACATCTGAATGCGTTTATGTTGAGGTGGAAACTTCGGGTTTACTTGAAAATCAGTCCGAATTGGAGGTTCATCTTTATCCCAATCCATCAAATGGAATATTTATGTTAGCAATTGGAGGTATGCGTAGTAATCAAATTGAATTATCTATAACTGACCTTACTGGAAAGACTATTTTTACGCAATCATGTGCGCCAAGTTCCAATAATTTGATTGTGCCAATAGACATATCTTCGGCAGAAGAAGGCGTTTATTTTGTGCGAATCAATGGCAGTAATATAATGGCCAAACGAATAATTATCTCTCAAGACTAGTCAGGTAAAAAGAAATGAATTGGGGGCTGATGCCCCCTTTTTTTTGTGTCAAGATATTTAGTTGTTTCAATAGGTTAAATAATTGTATGCCTTGTTGAGATTGTTCCTTTATAAATCGCTATTTTTGACAGCGCTTCGATATTTGAAAAATGTTTGAGTCTTTGAAGTTAACGAACTACATTATTTATGTCCGTAAAAAGTATGAAACCTGAATTTGAGCTATCAAACAATCCTGTGATCGCTCAGATGTCTTCAATGGATCACGACCAGATACTTTTCTGTAGTGATAATCAAACTGGTTTAAAGGCAATCATTGCAATTCACGATACAACACTTGGTCCAGCACTTGGTGGAACTAGAATGTGGAACTATGACAATGAACTTGAAGCCTTGAATGATGTTTTGAGGCTTTCTCGTGGCATGACGTATAAAAATGCGATTTCAGATTTGGCATTGGGAGGCGGAAAGGCAGTGATTATTGGTGATTCAAAAACTATGAAATCTGAGGCGCTTTTTAGAAGGTTTGGTCGATTTGTAAACTCTCTTGCAGGCAATTACATTACGGCTGAAGATGTCGGTATTTCCCCATCAGATATGGTTTGGGTAAGCAAGGAAACTGATCATGTTGTTGGTCTACCAGGTAAGAGTGGAGATCCATCCCCGGTAACTGCTTTTGGGACGTACATGGGAATAAAAGCTTGCGCGAAAATCAGATACGGCACAGATGACCTGGCGGGAAGGAAAATTCTTGTTCAAGGAGTGGGGCATGTCGGCGAGTATTTAGTCGAACATCTTAGCAAAGAAGGGGCCGAAGTTTTTATCGCAGACATTCATGATGATACTGTTTCACGGGTTGCGCAAACTTACGGAGCGAAGGGCATTGAGCTTGATTCGGTTTATGGTTTGGATATGGATATATATGCGCCATGCGCACTAGGAGGAACAATAAATGACACGACATTACCTAAGCTTAAATGCGCCATTGTTGCCGGTGCGGCAAACAACCAGCTTGGTGTAGAAGACCGGCATGGTAAAGCATTATTAGAGCGAGGTATATTATACGCTCCTGATTTCGCAATAAATGCAGGTGGGGTTATCAATTGCTTTTCAGAAGTCGAGGGGCTTTCAAGTGAATGGGCCATGGGTAAATCAGAAGAAATATATCATACCATTTATAATATTGTAAGTCGTTCCGAAAAGGAGCGAGTTCCATCGCACATTATCGCAATGAAAATGGCAGAAGAAAAAATCAATAACGGCCTTAAAAAATAGATTTTCAATGCTAAATAGAAGACACTTGAGAATTAAGGTACTTCAAATGTTGTATGTTTTCTACAATCAGAAGGAATCGATGGATCTTAAGAAGGCCAATAAACAACTTTTACATTCGATAGATTTAATGTATGACCTGTATTTATATCTATTGTTGACTTTTCAGGAAGTCAGAAAAGCCTCTCTAGTTAAAATGGAGGATCGATCGAAGAAATTACGTCCCTCCTTTGATGATTTAAATCCAAATCGAAGATTCGTAGACAATGCACTAATTGCGAAAATAATTGCCTCTGACGATTTTCAAGATATTTGTAAAAGGCGAAATGTCAATTGGGATTCTGACGAAAAGCAGGAGATTTTCAGAAAATTATTCATTGAGATTGAGAAGAGTGAGGTTTATTTTGAGAATATGGAATCATTAAACGATGATTTTCCGAGTGTGAAAACATTTTTAGTTCAGCTTTTCAGAATAGAGATTGCGAACTCCTCTTTAATTTATAATTTTTTCGAGGAAGAGGAGATATCTTGGTTAGATGACATAGATTTGGCCTGCTCAATGGTTATTAAAACTTTGAAAATGAGTTCAGAGTTAGAGGGTTTCGCATATCTACCATTGTACAAAGAGAACGACGATGAAAAAGAATTTATTCAAAAATTATTGAGGCAAACGGTATCACTAGATGCGAACAGCGAAATGCTCATCGAAGAATTGGCAGATAATTGGGAGCTCGACCGAATCGCTAAAATGGATGTTTTGTTATTAAAAATGGCATTTGCTGAGCTACAATCGTTCGAGAGTATTCCTACCAAGGTGACAATCAATGAGTATTTGGAAATTTCAAAATATTATAGCACTCCTAAAAGCAATGTGTTTATCAATGGTATTCTAGACAAATCTTTGAAGAAGTTAACTGCGGATAAGAAAATTGTTAAGAAAGGTAGAGGATTAAAAGAGTAATTATGATGTTAACAAAGTATTTAGGCCTATTTTTATTGGCTTTACTCCTTTCTTGTAAGGCAGGAAATAAGCTAGAGGTAGGGCAAAAAACAAGTATGAAGATTGACAAGCTTTTTGATGCAGGAACGCGGGTGAAAGGAGAGGTGATAGAGGCAAAATTTAACATTGAAAATACGGGAAATTACCCACTGGTGTTTGGTGAAATCAAAGGGTCCTGCTCTTGCACTGTCGCAGAGAAGCCAGAGGCCCCAATACTTCCGGGAGAAAAGGGTTTGATTTCAGCAACTGTCGATACAGAAAGTTTTCGTATGAATTCTGAGGTTTCTAAATATGTGACGCTTATTGCGAATACAGAACCGAATAGGGTTACATTAAGGATTACAGCCAAAATAAAATAAATTACAATAAAAATAAATATCAGATTATGGGAGATGGCAGCTTAACAAATATACTATTTATAGGACTCATGTTTTTTGTGTTCTATTTTTTTATGATAAGACCTCAAATGAAAAAACAAAAAGAGCTAAAGAAATTTAGAGAGGGTCTCGCGAAAGGAGATCATATCGTAAGTATTGGGGGAATACATGGTCGGATTTTAGAGGTTACAGATACAACAGTTTTAATTGAATCCGAGAAAACAAAAATTCGTTTAGACAAGTCGGCTGTGAATCAAACTGGAGCAGATTTATTACAAACGAAGTGATTATCGCACAATATAAATAAAGATATTTATGGTTTACCTTTATTTGGTTTTAGGTATTTTTCTTCTAGTTATTGGTGGAGATTTGCTTGTAAAAAGTGCTATTGGATTAAACAATAAATTTAAGCTCTCTCCATTACTGATTGGAACGACTGTTGTTTCATTTGGCACTTCGGCCCCAGAGCTAATCGTAAGTCTTCAGGCGATGCTAAATGGTAATCCTGGCGTAACTGTTGGTAATGTTGTTGGATCTAATATTGCAAATTTGGGCTTGGTTTTAGGATGTGTTATTTTACTTAAGCCTTTTCAAGTAAATAAACGAAAGTATGGATTATCGTACTTTATTATGTTCGTGTCTGCTGCATTATTTTTTGTTTTTAGCTCGGATGGTATCATTAATCTTCATGAG
>CAJXCU010000044.1 GCA_913051935.1 uncultured Flavobacteriales bacterium | reverse complement strand
TTAACCATGCTCCCTGAGAACTTGTAACAGGACCTCCTGAACCTGAAGTCCCATTTACCACCATTGTACCGTCTGTGTTAAATGAAGGAGTTGTTAAAGTCCAACTCGGACCGGGATCACCCTGGGGACCTTGAGGGCCCGTTGCTCCGTCTGCACCATCTGCACCGTCTACTCCATCAGTACCATTTGCACCAGCAGGACCTTGTGGACCAGCGGGACCGGTTGCACCGTCTGCACCAGCTGCACCGTCGACTCCATCAATACCACTAGATCCTATGACATGGCCAGCATTAATTACCGTTCCGTCTGTCAAGGTTACTATTAAATCTCCTGCTGCATTAACTAATGCATCTTGAACGTGAATACCGTCATCTCCTGGAGGGCCTGTTACGCCCTGAGAAAAATCACACAATGAATACCACTGATTTTCAAAAGAACGATAAAATACAAAACAGGATGAATCCGTATCAAAAACCATTAATGAGTTAGAAGGATTTATAATCGCTAAACGCTCGGCTGAGGTCATTCTTGGAATCAGTAAACCTTTTGACGTAGAATATATGTCAAGTACACTTGAGGGGTCTGGCGTATTTGAAACATCTGATATACCAACGTTCTCTTGGGTAAAACCAATAAAATAAATCTGAAAAAATAATATACATACTAGCCATCTCGAGGCATGGAAGTACCTTATGGAGAATTTCATAAACACTTTACTTTAAAGTTACCAACTTAAACCCAAATAAAGAAAGACCTACGCCAAAATCAACAGGTTTAGTTAAGCAACACAACAATCACGCTTTTTAGACGGCTAATTACTATGATAAGTTGCCTTGAATTTAAAACTTTTGAGGACGTTATTTAGGATTGAAAGAAAAAAGAAATTTGTGCTTGAAAAGGAACTTAAATGAACTTTGCAATTACAAAATTATTCATACCTGCCTTTCAAGCAAGCTGTCTCTCTTTTCCGAAGTATTTTAGAACACAATAAAACGCCAAAACACCTCTATTGGCTTTCAATAATTTTTTAGAACAACTACTTTAAAACAGTAATTTGAACTTGTCGAGTATTATTATTGTTGGCAGCTCTGTAGTCAAATCCACGAATATAAAAATGTATTTCTGTTGGGCTTTCTACCCAAGCATGAGCAATTCCAAAGTAACTTTTATGTACCGTATTAGGTGTAGTATTAATAATAACAGCATCTCCCACTGCGGGTGAGATACCATTTACAGCTCCCACAGTCGCTACATATAATTTACGTTGATTTGTATTCCATCCAGCCGTCAAGTTGTATGTATACTGAAGTTTAGTGCCACCACTCCCGGCAGGACCAGCGGGACCTTGATCTCCCTGAATGCCCTGTGGACCGGTGGGACCCTGAGCACCATCTGCGCCATCAGCACCGGCTGTACCAGCAGGACCTTGTTCACCCTGAATACCTTGCGGACCTTGAGCACCATCTGCTCCGTCTGCGCCGTCAATACCGTTTGTACCATTCACACCAGCAGGACCCTGTTCTCCCTGAATACCTTGCGGACCTTGAGCACCATCTGCTCCGTCTGCGCCATCAATACCATTTACACCCGCAGGACCTTGTTCTCCTTGAATACCCTGTGGACCTGTGGGACCGGTTGCACCATCTGCACCAGCGGGACCTTGATCTCCCGGAATACCCTGTGGACCGGTGGGACCAGTTGCGCCATCTGCACCGTCTGCGCCATCAATACCATTTGCACCCGCAAGTCCTTGTTCGCCTTGAATACCTTCTGGGCCCTGAGCACCGTCTGCGCCATCAGCACCATCTGCACCAGCAGGTCCTTGTTCTCCTTGAATACCCTGTGGACCTGTGGGACCGGTTGCACCATCTGCGCCAGCAAGACCGGCAGGACCTTGTTCTCCCTGGATACCTTGTGGACCGGTGGGACCAGTTGCACCATCTGCCCCAGCAAGACCGGCAGGACCTTGGTCTCCTTGAATACCCTGTGAACCTTGAGCACCGTCTGCGCCATCAATACCATCTGCACCAGCAGGACCGGAAGGTCCTTGTTCTCCTTGAATACCTTGTGGACCTGTGGGACCGGTTGCACCATCTGCTCCGTCTATTCCATTTGTACCATTTGGCCCAATGACATATCCAGCGTTAATTAAGGTACCATCCGTCAAGGTCACAATCAAATCTCCCGTTGCATCCACTAGGACATCTTGAACATGCACACCGTCATCTCCAGGAGGACCAGTTTCTCCTTGAGAAAAATCACACAAAGAATACCACTGATTTTCTAAAGAACGATAAAATACAAAACAAGAAGAGTCAGTATCGAATACCATTAAAGAGTTCGAAGGGTTTGCGATAGCCAAACGTTCAATAGAGGTCATTCTAGGAATCAGTATACCTTTCGAGGTAGAAAATACATCAAGAACACTTGAGGGATCGGGTGTATTTGAAACATCAGATATACCAACATTCTCCTGTGCAGAGGACAAAAAATAAAATTGAAGAAATAACATACAAAACAGCCATCTCTGGACGTAGAAATACCGTTGCGAAAATTTCATAAACACTTTACTTTAAGTTATTGTCCAATCGTCTAGTATAGATACTAAAGAATTCCATGGGGTCCTAACAAATAATCATCTGGAAAGACGTTATAAAACTACGTTAAGTTGCATTAAATGGAAAACTTTTGTTAGAGTTATTTAGGCGCCAAACAACATAAGATAGGCCTTTAAGAAAGGTCCTAGCTTACCATTGAGTACTGCTTCTGTGTCACCAGTCTCAACAGATGTGCGGACATCTTTAACCAGTTTATAAGGATGCAAAACATAATTTCTGATTTGAGAACCCCATTCAATTTTTTTCTTTTCAGATTCTATTGCATTCTGCTTCTCCATTCTTGCTCGAAGTTCCAATTCGTAAAGTTGAGACTTTAAAAGCTGCATCGCTTTCTCTTTATTTCCAAGTTGAGAACGAGATTCTGAATTCTCTATGACGATTCCTGAAGGGGTGTGACGAAGTCGAACTGCAGTTTCAACCTTATTGACATTTTGCCCACCAGCACCACCAGAGCGAAAAGTTTCCCAAGAGATATCAGCTGGGTTGACCTCCACTTCGATTGTATCCTCTACGAGGGGATAAACGTACACAGATGAGAATGACGTATGTCTCTTTGCGTTTGAGTCAAAAGGAGAGATTCTAACCAATCGATGGACACCATTTTCACCTTTTAAATAACCAAATGCAAAATCACCCTGAATTTCCAAAGAAACAGTTTTTATTCCGGCAACATCGCCCTCTTGATAATTTAATTCTTTCACTTTATATCCATTACTTTCTGCCCACATCACATACATTCGCATGAGCATGGAGGTCCAATCACAAGATTCTGTACCACCAGCTCCAGCAGTTACCTGAATGACAGCATTCAACTTATCTTCCTCTTTAGAAAGCATGTTCCTTAGCTCGAGATCTTCAATGTGACCGATTAATTTGTTATAGGACTCACCTAACTCGTTTTCGGTAGCCATTTCCTCTTTTACGAAATCAAATAGCACCCCCAAATCACCATATTTTTTTTCTATATTATCAAATCCAGAAACCCAAAACTTCAGCTCAGTTATCAATTTCATATGAGCTTCGGCAGATTTTGGATCATTCCAAAACTCAGGGTCGTGGGTCTTTAACTCATATTCCTTTAACTGAAGTTTTTTCTCCTCTATCTTTAAAAATGCACGGATTTCAGAAATTCTTTTTGATAAGTCTTTAAGCTGATCTGCTGTCATGGTACAAAAATAGTCTTAAAAAATTATTATTGTTTATTCACATTGATAAGAACTATTGACCAATTTCATTAAATTTGAAAGACCAAATTTGAAAGAATGAATATCCCGAAAGAGTTAAAATACACCAAAGACCACGAATGGGTGCGCATAGAAGGAGAAATAGCAACCATTGGAGTTACTGACTTCGCGCAAGGAGAGCTAGGCGACATTGTATTTGTAGAAATAGAATCCGTCGATGAAACTTTAGATGCAGAGGAAGTATTTGGTTCAGTCGAAGCTGTCAAAACAGTTTCAGATTTATTTATGCCTATTGGAGGAGAAGTTTTAGAATTTAATGAAGCGCTAGAGTCTGATCCAGAACTTGTAAATAACGACCCCTATGGAGAAGGGTGGATGATTAAGGTTAAAATTGCAGATAGTTCAGAGCTTGAAAACTTATTGTCTGACGAGGCATACTCTAATTTAATTCAATAATTGGCATATTAATTGTGTCAATTTTATAAATTTGATAACATGGAACTAAAGAAAAATCCAGAAGTTGATGGCGATAAAATAAAATCAAGCTTCATGATGATTGCCCTCAATTATGTTGCAGGACTTGCATTGGCAGCTTTTACATTTCAATCTGTTAAAATTGAGGATGACCTTTCGGATACTAAATCAAGGCAAGTAAGTCAAGAATTTCAAGCTGAAGAACAAGAACAAGAGGAACCACCTCCCGTGGAAGAACCACCGGCAGTGGTAATTGAACCACCCATCGTTGAGGAAATCGTTGTGGAGGAGAACGTAGATGAACCGCCTCCACCCGATGTAACTCCGCCAGACCCTCCCCCCATTGCGGAAGAAGAGGTCATTGCTGTTGTTGAAGAGATTGTAGAATTTCCAGATGTTGAAGCAGCATTTCCCGGTGGCCCAGCTGCTATGATGAAATGGATCAATGATAACGTTGATTACCCTCAAACTTCCATTGAGATGAACGAACAAGGGCGTGTTTTCTTGTCCTTTGTCGTAGAAAAAGATGGTTCCATTTCTAATGTAGCCATTGAACGAGGAGTTAGTCCGGATCTTGATAAGGAAGCAAAAAGGGTAGTTAGAAAAATGCCTAAGTGGACGGCAGGAGAGGCTTCTGGTAGAAAAGTACGAGCACGGTGTCGTTTACCCATTAACTTTCAGTTAAACTAGAGGAAAAGAAGTTTGGCAAAGACTGGCTTTGAGTTCTCAGAAGTGCGATAAGCTCAGCCCATCTAATTTTATATTTTTATTGACAATGCTCTTCAAAAGTCAACATTATCATTGCCAATAACCTAAAGGTAAGCCATAAAGGGTTATTTGTCAATTTGACATCTTAAGTATAAGTCCAATCCCTAATTAGTTGATTGAAAAATTAAATATCAATTTTTGCGTATTTCGCATTCCTTTCAATAAAATCTCTCCTCGGTGGAACCTCATCACCCATGAGCATAGAAAATATTTGATCACACTCAGCTCCGTTCTCAATCGTTACTTGACGAAGCGTCCTATATTCTGGATTCATAGTTGTATCCCACAGTTGCTGCGCATTCATTTCTCCAAGACCTTTATAACGTTGAATATTTACAGACGATTCTGAGCCCGCTCCTTTCATTTCTTGAATTAAACGGTCCCTTTGGTTATCATCCCAAGCATATTCAGACTTGGCTCCTTTTTTCACTTGATATAAAGGAGGGGTGGCAATATAGACATATCCATTCTCGATCAGTTCCTTCATGTACCTGAATAGGAAGGTGAGAATGAGGGTTTCAATATGTGATCCATCCACATCGGCATCACACATTATAATGATTTTATGATACCTAAGTTTTTCTAAATTTAAGGCCTTTGAATCCTCTTCTGTACCGACACGAACACCGAGCGCTGTATAGATATTTTTGATTTCTTCATTTTCAAAAATCTTGTGCTGCATTGCTTTTTCAACATTTAGAATCTTACCTCGCAATGGCATAATGGCTTGAAAGTGGCGATCTCGTCCTTGTTTTGCAGTTCCACCCGCTGAATCTCCCTCGACAAAGTAAATCTCGCAAGCAGCAGGGTCTTTTTCTGAGCAATCCGCAAGCTTTCCAGGCAAACCGCTTCCTGATAAAACACTTTTCCGTTGTACCATTTCACGGGCTTTACGCGCGGCATGCCTTGCCTTTGCGGCAAGAATGACTTTTTCAACAATGGTTTTGGCTGCTGATGGATGTTCCTCTAGATAGGCAGAAAGCATCTCGGATACTGACTGACTAACCGGGGCAGAAACCTCTCTATTCCCAAGCTTCGTTTTAGTTTGGCCTTCAAACTGAGGTTCTTGAACCTTTACAGAAAGCACAGCTGTTAAACCTTCTCTAAAATCGTCACCATCAATCTCAATCTTCTCCTTCGTCAACATTCCAGACTCAGCAGCATACTTTTTTAAGGTATTCGTTAAACCTCTTCTAAATCCTGAAAGGTGTGTACCACCTTCGTACGTATTAATATTATTTACGTATGCTTGAATATTCTCTGTATATGAAGTGTTGTAGGTCATAGACACCTCAACAGGAATACCATCTTTTTCACCCTCAAAATAAATAACATCAGGGATTAAAGATTCTCGATTTCGATCTAAAAATTGAGCAAATTCTTTTAGGCCACCCTCAGAATAATAGCTATTGTGAATTAGCTCACCCTTTTCATCTTTATGTCTTTTGTCAGTAAGATCAATCCTAATTCCTTTATTCAGAAAGGCTAATTCACGCATTCTCGCGGCGAGCGTGTCATAATTGTATTCTTTAACCTCAAAAATATTCTCATCTGGAAGGAAAGTAACCTCTGTACCATTCTCATCGGTATCTCCAATTACCTTAACATCATATTGTGGCTTTCCACACTTGTATTCCTGAACAAATATTTTACCCTCGCGAAATACTGTTGCTTTTAGGTCAATTGAAAGAGCATTTACACACGAAACACCAACTCCATGTAAACCACCAGAGACCTTGTAGGTATCTTTGTCAAATTTACCCCCTGCATGCAGGACAGTCATGACCACTTCAAGGGCAGACTTTTTCTCCTTTGAATGCATAGCGGTTGGAATACCTCGTCCATCATCTCTGACGGTTATAGAATTATCTTCGTTTATATATACTTGAATCTTAGAGCAGTGACCTGCAAGTGCCTCATCAATGGAATTATCTACCACTTCATACACCAAATGATGCAGACCTTTGACACCCACATCACCAATGTACATTGCCGGTCTTTTTCTCACGGCCTCTAGTCCTTCGAGTACCTGAATATTGTCTGCTGAATAATTACTTTTATTTTCTTCTCCCATTCGTTAGATATGTATTTGACTGAACCCAATAGAGGCACTAACAAAAATAACGAATTAAGGACGTATTTAATAGGTATTTGGGCCCAAAAGAAAAGGACTTATCAACAAAATTTCAACGAATTACTTATTTTTTAATCCAAGCGATTATTTGAGAATCGTTCGGTGCTATTCTTGGGGAGATTACTTGTTCTAAAAAACCATTTTCATTAATTAAGTATTTTTGAAAATTCCATTTAACCTCGCTGTCTTTCAATCCATTGAGTGACTTTTGGGTCAAAAATTGATATACTGAACATTTACCTTTTCCTTTCACATCTACTTTTGACATTAACGGAAACGTAACCCCGTAATTTTTCTTACAAAATGTTTGAATCTGGGCATCCGTACCTGGCTCCTGCCCCATAAAATTGTTGGACGGAAAGGCTACAATTGTAAAATTCTTCGAGCCGTATGTTTTGTACAGTGCCTCTAAGGCCTCATATTGTGGCGTTAAACCGCACTTTGAAGCTGTATTTACGACCATTACCTTTTTTCCTTTTAATTGAGAAAAATCGAATCGATCTCCGTTTATATCCTCAACAGCGTAATCGTGCAAGGAAATTTTATTTTCATTCATCGGTTTTGACTTGGACTCCATACAGAATGCCATTAAAAACATTCCGCAACAAAATATAAAGAAATAGCTAATTTTTTTCATACTACAAAGTAACATATTTATCGCAAGAAAGTTTAAATGGAACATTTTTTGATATTCTACGAATACAAACGGACAATGAGATTTATATCCCCTTTTTTTTTGCAGATGCTTTTGCTTCTTATTTTGACAAAGAGTTCGTTTACGCAAATTAAATTATCAGGCACATGGCGCGGAGCAGAAATTATGGATTCATCGGGTACCGGTGCTATTTTTGAAACAAAATTTAAAATCATCGGCGGTTTGGCTGACGGACACATCAAAGTTGAATCCCAGAACAATGACTTTTATATTAGAAAAATAAAAGGTTCTAAAAAGTATATTGAGTTGAAATTAAAAGAGTCTGACTTAATCTTTAGTTCTTTAAAAAAAACTGAGAATAAAAAGACATTTGAGCTAATATATAATTTGGGCACGGGGTATTTAGAATCTAATTATGATAGCTCGAGACAATCAAGGATTGTGCTCTTTCAAGAGGACTTTTCCTTCAACCCGAAAACAAAGTCTATTCAATCTCAGAATTGGGTCCCCTCGTTTATTGAAAATTACCGCTCAGGCATTTCTGCGCCTAAGAAACGATTACAGGAGCTTCGTGAGTTCAAATTCGTCCCAATTTATTTCGATGTTGATCAAGCAGTCATTCTTGAGCATTACCACGCGCAGCTTGTTGAAATAATAAAAATCACGAAAAGTCATTCTGATTTGCGTATTCAAGTTACAGGGCACACAGATTCAGATGGATCAAAATCATATAACAGAAATCTTTCAAAAAGAAGGGCAGAAAGCATCATTAAATTCTTCACAAAAAGGGGGCTGAGACGTGACCGAATCGTTATCGAATTTAAAGGAGAAAGTGAACCAGTAGAAACGAATAAAACAAAAGAGGGGAAGCAAAAAAACAGGCGCGTTGACTTTAGGTTTATCTAACTTAAGTTACTCAACTTTTCCTCTAGCAAAGAGATTTTCAAAAGCGTATCTGACTGTTTTTTCTTTTCGTTTTCTACGACTTTCTCAGGCGCGGAATTCACAAATCGTTCATTCCCCAGCTTTTTCTGAACACTTAATAAAAAGCCTCGAGAATAATCAAGCTCTTGCTCCAACTTCTTCCTTTCTACCTCGACGTCCACTGCATCACCAAAAGGGACATAAAATTGAACCCCATCCACAATAAAACCATTGGAGTTTCCGATTTTTTCGTTGGTCGCCTCAAAAAGAGAAAGATTGCCCATTTTTCGAATCAAAGAAGTGAAATCTGAATCACCACTATACTTACCAGAGTAAAATAGCTCCAATTTAATTTTAGCACCTATACTTTGTTGCTTTCTGATATTTCTAATATTCGTTACTATTTCAGCTGCACTATTAAACGAGCTGAGTAGCTTAACATCGTATGCTTTGACAACAGGCCATTTGGAAACCACTAAATCTTCATTTTTTGAAGAAAGTTGATGCCACAGCTCTTCAGATACAAATGGAATGAATGGGTGTAGTATCTTTAAAATATTGTCAAAAAGTAAAATAGACTGCTCAAATGTTTTACGGTCAATTGGTTGCTGATAGCCTGGTTTAATTATCTCTAAAAACCAAGAGCAAAAATCATCCCATACGAGTTTATAGCTTACCATTAATGCCTCAGAAATTTTATAATTGTCATATAGTCCATTCAGCTCGAAAAGTGTTTGCTGAAATTTGTGCTCAAACCACTTTACAGCAATCGCAGAAGATGCTGGTTGCTCGATATCCTTGACCTCCCAACTGGAAATCAATCGATAGGCATTCCATATTTTGTTTGAAAAGTTTCGTCCTTGTTCACACTGACTTGTATCGAAGGGTAAATCATTACCAGCAGGGGAACTAATGAGCACACCAACGCGAACACCATCGGCTCCAAATTTATGAATAAGGTCTATTGGGTCTGGAGAATTTCCAAGCGACTTTGACATTTTTCGACCTAACTTATCTCGAACGATTCCTGTGAAATAAACATTTTTAAAAGGTATTTCTTCCTGATACTCGTAACCGGCCATAATCATCCTCGCGACCCAAAAAAACATAATTTCTGGCGCAGTGACTAGGTCATTGGTGGGATAATAATACTTGATTTCATCATTACCTGGCTTTGTCAAGCCATTAAATACTGAGATTGGCCATAACCAACTTGAGAACCATGTATCTAAAACATCTTCGTCTTGACGCAAGTCATCAACAGACAATTTTTTACCGATTTTTTTAGATGCAATAACCAATGCTTCTTCTATTGTTTTCGCCACGACAAAATCATTGGTCCCGTTTCCGTAGTAAAAAGCAGGTATTCGATGTCCCCACCACAGCTGTCGGGATATACACCAGTCCTTGATATTTTCCATCCAATGCCTATACGTATTTTTGAATTTACTCGGATGAAATTGAATTTTATCATTCATGACATTTTCGAGGGCTGGTTGAGAAAGTTCTTTCATATGCACAAACCACTGAAGTGAAAGTTTAGGTTCGATAATGGCATTGGTGCGTTCAGAATACCCAACCTTATTTTGATGGTCCTCAACCTTAATCAGATACCCTTTTTCATTGAGTTCGTTTTCTATCTGTTTACGTACCTCAAATCGATCAAGCCCCTCGTAGTGCTGGCCGAAAGCATTTAAAGTACCATCATCATTAAAAACGTTAATATTTTCTAAATTATGCTTCACGCCTATTTCGTAGTCATTGATGTCATGTGCAGGCGTAATTTTTAAACATCCCGTTCCAAAATCAATATCTACATATTCATCGGCTACAACAGGTATTTCACGATCTGACAAGGGAACCTGAATATATTTACCATGCAATAATTTGTAACGATCATCATTTGGATTTACACATATTGCTGTATCACCAAAAATAGTTTCAGGTCTCGTTGTGGCTACATTAAGCCATTCATCCTGGGAACCAACGACTTTGTAGCGAAGATAAAAGAGCTTTGAATTCACCTCTTTGTGCAGGACCTCCTCATCAGAAACCGCTGTCAAGGCATCGGGGTCCCAATTTACCATCCGCACACCTCTGTATATTTTACCCTTGTTAAATAAATCTATAAATACATTGATAACAGAGTCAGAATAATCAGAATCCATTGTAAATTGAGTCCTTTCCCAATCACAGGATGCACCTAGCTTTTTTAACTGCTCTAGAATAATTCCACCATGCTTTTCCTTCCATTCAAATGCATGGCCAAGAAACTCATCTCTAGATAAATCTGATTTTTTTAGTCCATCTGCCTTGAGCTTCTGAACAACCTTTGCCTCGGTTGCAATGGAAGCATGATCCGTTCCTGGCACCCAACATGCATTTTTACCTTGCATCCTGGCCCTTCTAATTAAAACATCTTGAATCGTATTATTGAGCATATGGCCCATGTGCAGAACACCAGTGACATTGGGTGGTGGAATAACAATAGTAAAAGGCTCTCTGCCGTCAGGAATAGAATTAAAATAACCTTTTTCCACCCAATGCGCATACCATTTTTCTTCTGCGATTTTGGGATCATACGTTTTTGCAATGCTCATGGCGGAATTTTAAATGCAAATGTATAAAAACGTCATGATTTAGCTATGTATCAATTGGATTTACCTTCATAAATTCGATGATCAATTCACGAATAGAAATAAAGGCTTGTTCAAGGTACACATCGATCTCACGAAATGGCACCCATTTACATTCTGAAATCCCCTCCTCAATTTGAGGAGTAAGCTTCTCTCTTGATGGACAACTCATGATGAACCAATCTGTTCGCTTTAATACGCTTTCTGAGTTATACAAGTATGCATGATACGTAGGTCGGAAAAAATCTACAAGTTGAACACTGGTTGATACGCCACACTCTTCTCTCACCTCTCGCAATGCCGCTTCTTCAATTGCTTCATCCATATCGACATGGCCTTTGGGTAAATCCCAAAACCCATTTCTGTGAATCATCAATAGTTCTTGGTTATGAATTAAAAGACCTCCTGCTGCAATTCTGAATTGAAAATGCGCAAATAGTTCGTCAATTTTTTGCTTTGGATTTTCTGCGCTAATATCAATTATAGTATTTCCTGTTAAGGCCGAAAACTGAGCAAAATCAGAAAAAGAAGTTGGCCCTTGTTGGACAATATTATTTTTTCTCGAATCGCAGATTAAAATACCACCTTGTTCAGTAAAAACTTTATACTTTTGCCTCATGATAAACGACAAATATAGGGCCTTAAAGATTGCCGAACTACTCCTTCAAGTTAAAGCTGTGAAATTACAACCTGAGGAACCTTTTACATGGGCATCAGGCTGGAAATCCCCCATTTATTGTGACAATAGAATTACCTTATCTCACCCTGCTGTTCGAACACACATAAGGCAAAGCATCGCCGAACTAATTATCGAGAAATTTGGAAAACCTGAGTTGATTGTGGGCGTTGCCACTGGAGCAATAGCAATAGGAGCATTGGTCGCACAAGAAATGGGTTTACCGTTTGTGTATGTCAGAAGCGCTGCAAAGGGACATGGAAGAAAAAACCTGATTGAAGGGCATTACGAAGAGGGACAAAAAGCTGTTGTTATTGAAGACCTTATTTCGACAGGAGGAAGCAGTCTCAAAGCTGTGGAATCACTCCGAGAATCGGGCATTGAGGTGAAAGGGCTTGCAGCTATATTTACGTATGGATTTACAGAGTCTGAAAAAAGATTCATCGAGGCAGAATGTGCTTATTCAACCCTAACAGATTATACAACGCTATTAGAAAAAGCGCTCGACTCAAAGTACATCAAGAAAGATCATCTCGATTTATTGAGAGAATGGAGGAGAGATCCATCTAAATGGCTAAATTAGAGGCATATGATTTTAACTGGTGATAAAGTGAGCGTTGAGGCCAATCGTTCCAAGATTATAGAATTTCTAACAACACCCTCAAACCTAGAGCATTTGCTACCTATGGACAAGGTGAAAGACTTTGTAAGTGACGAAACGTCCTGTTCCTTTAAGGCTCAGGGAGGATTTATTATTTCTCTTATTCAAGATGGTTTTGAAGAGGATAAAGTTTTTCTCAAGGCAGGAGAAAAATCGCCATTCCCTTTCAAGCTAACGATTCATCTTGTTGCACAAGAGGAGAACAAAACTGAAGGTCATATCGAATTTAACGGTGAAGTCAATGCATTCTTAAAGATGATGGTTGAAAAACCGTTACTGAGTCTTTTCAACTATATGTCAAATAAGCTCGGTAAGCACTTTTCATAAGAATTCAACTTCTTTATTTTTGAAGTAATGTATCTCTTCACCAATTTGCAGCATCAAAAACCCATGCTTATTCACTCCTTTTATAACGCCTTCTACCCTTTTTAAGCCGATCATAAATTGACGTTTTTCGTCAACCCCAAATAAATTATTTTGATACATCCTGTGTAGGTTTTCAGAATGATGCTCAGAGGTGATAAAACCCTCCCACTTCTGAAAATAAGAAATGAGAGAAAGCCAAATGGTTTCCAAATCAAATTCTTTTTTCTTTACTAAAATCATACTTGTAGCGTCTTTAAGTTCTGAAAATTCTGCCTGGTTTACATTCAATCCAAATCCTGCCACAGAGTAATGAAGGATATTTCCTACAAGCTTATTTTCTACGAGAATACCGCATATCTTTTTCGAATCGACTAAAATATCATTGGGCCATTTAATTTGTGCTTCAATATCATGACTGCTGAGAAAGTCTAAAATAGCAATCGAAACAAAAGCGTTGATTCGAAAGAGAAACTGAGGGTCCAGCTCATGAAATTCAAATATAAAAGAGCTGAGAATATTTTTTCCCTTCTCAGACTGCCATTTCAAACTACGCTGACCTCTGCCATTCGTCTGATTTTCTGCCAAAATTACCGAACCATGCTCAGCTAAGCCGTCATTAATGAGTTTGGCAGCAAAATTGTTAGTTGAATCGACGGATGACAATCGAATCTTTTGGATTCCTATTTTAGAATTGCTTTGAGGCATAATAATCACGGCAAAATTAAAATTAATCAATTAGATTTGTGATACTTTAACTATGAGCAAAAAAAAATCAAAATCTCCTTCTGAAATATTGTGCAGTGCGATTGTAGAAGGCATGCTAGAAAACAAAGCCAATGAAATTGTTGTCCTAGATTTGAGAGAATTAGATGGTGCAATTACCGAGTTTTTTGTGATTTGCTCTGGTGATTCAGATACGCATGTCGATGGAATTTCAAATTCCATTGATAGATATGTAAGAAAAAACCTCAAAGAAAAGCCTTGGAATATTGAAGGCAAAACAAATAGTGATTGGGTTTTGTTAGACTATGTTAATGTCGTGGGGCACGTTTTTTACAAAGAAAAACGGCCATTCTACGACATTGAAGAATTGTGGTCTGACGCGACGAGAACAAATATACCCTCTTAAAAAAAAACAAATGGCAAACAAAAAAAATAACTTTTCGATATACTGGATTTATGCAATTTTAGGAGTTGGTCTTATTGCATTTCAGTTATTTATGGGGAAGACGGATCGCTCGAGTGTTAAAATCCAATCCTTACTTGCAATCGCTGATGAGTCGGGAGTTAAGAACGTAGTCATTATCAATGAGAAAAGTGTTGAATTTCAATTAAACTCCAATGGTATTGATTTCGTAAAGAAGTCGGATAACAAAGACCTGAAAGACATAGCAAAATCAATTAAAGGGTCTAAAGAATCAGACAAAACAAACATTGTTTTTGAGATTAAACAGGTCGACCAAACTTATCTTTCGCAAAAATTAGATGATAAAGGTATTACAGTAGAGTATGAGGAAAGAATAGATTACTTCGGAACAATTCTGAGCTATTTACTGCCTTTCGTGATTATCATTGCCATTTGGATCTTTGTAATGCGAAGAATGTCAGGTGGAGGTGCTAGTGGAGGCGGGCAAATCTTCAATATAGGAAAATCAAAAGCCCGGGTATACGAAAATGGCAAAACAACCAATGTTACTTTTTCAGATGTGGCTGGTCTTGAGGGAGCCAAAGAAGAAATTGTTGAAATTGTCGAGTTTCTAAAGAACCCATCTAAATACACTGAATTGGGTGCTAAAATCCCCAAAGGAGCCCTTTTAGTAGGTCCTCCGGGAACCGGAAAAACATTGCTAGCAAAAGCTGTTGCAGGAGAGGCTAAAGTTCCTTTTTTCTCCCTTTCTGGTTCGGATTTTGTAGAAATGTTTGTTGGTGTTGGTGCTTCTCGAGTTAGAGATTTATTTAAACAGGCCAAAGAAAAATCACCAGCTATTATTTTTATTGACGAAATAGATGCCATCGGTAGAGCAAGAGGAAAAAACAACGGTTTCAATTCAAATGATGAACGCGAAAACACGCTGAATCAATTGCTGACAGAGATGGATGGCTTTGGTACCAACTCAGGAGTAATCATCTTAGCTGCAACGAACAGGGCAGATGTTCTAGATGGAGCTCTGATGCGTGCAGGGAGATTTGACCGACAGATTTATGTTGACATGCCCGATCTGAACGAGAGAAAGGAAATATTTGAGGTTCATCTCAAGCCACTGAAACTTGAAAAAGATTTAGACGTTGACTTTTTGTCCAAACAAACACCAGGTTTCTCGGGAGCAGACATTGCGAATTTATGTAATGAGGCAGCGCTTATCGCTGCAAGAAATGACAAAAAGCAAGTAGAAAAACAAGACTTTTTAGATGCTGTCGACCGTATTGTGGGTGGATTGGAGAAAAAAAATAAAATTATTACCCCAAGTGAGAAAAAAGCAATTGCATTCCATGAGGCTGGTCACGCAACTGTCTCGTGGTTATTGGAGCATGCACATCCATTAGTCAAAGTAACAATTGTGCCGCGTGGACAGTCTTTAGGTGCTGCTTGGTATCTTCCAGAGGAAAGAAGTATTACGACGACAGAACAAATCCTAGACGAGATGTGCTCAGCACTTGGTGGAAGAGCCGCAGAAGAACTAATTTTTGGAAAAATTAGTACTGGAGCATTGAGTGATTTAGAAAAAGTTACCAAACAAGCATACGCAATGGTTTCTATATATGGTCTCAATGAGCGAATTGGTAATATCTCTTATTTCGACTCCAGAGGGGCTGATATGTTTACAAAACCATACTCTGATGACCGAGCAAGAGTCATAGATGAAGAGGTTAGCAAAATGATTGAAACACAATACGACCGTGCTTTGAATTTGCTATCCAAAAACAAGGAAAAATTAACCGATTTAGCCAATAAGCTGCTGTCTAATGAGGTGATATTTAAGGAGGACCTTGAAATCGTTTTTGGCAAAAGAGAATGGGAAGTCGAGCAAAAAGAAAGTAAAGAAAAACCAGTTCCAGAAGAAACTGAAAAAGTAAGTCTTGTAGAACCTCTGGAAAGCGTGGATGACCATACTGAATTAAAAATAGAGGAAAAGAAGTCACAAGAAAAAAAGCCTCCTTCTTCAAACACTGAGGAAATTAATGAAGAAGATTTAAATGACTAAAGAAAGGATTATATCAACGACAGACCGAACCTACTTCCAGCTCTGTCAATCTCTCCTGTCAATGAATAAAATTCCATATCAGGTGACGAGCACTGTAGATTCAATGTTCAATGACTTTGGGACATTCGAAATATACGTAGCTGAGGAGGATAAGGAGAAAGCTATTGATTTATTACACAATCATGAGGACGCTGCTGACGCGTAGTATCTCTGGGCTCATTTTTGTAGCTCTGGTCATTTTCAGCTTGACGATGCAGCCACTATTTTTCTTAGGATTCATTTCGATAGTGCTCAGCATAGGCTTATTTGAATTTCATAAACTATTTTCGAATAAAAAACAGCTTACACATGCATGGCCTATCACAGTCATTTTCGGGTATGCGGTCTTTATAGGCCTAGTTACCCCTTATTTTATAACGTACAATCCAGGTTTTAACTTATTTTGGATTGGACCGATTGTAATATGTTTTTATGGATTACTTCAAGCATTCATATTTAAAAATAAAGTAAATAGCTTTTTTCTATTTATAGGTGCAATTCTATACATCGCCTTCCCTTTTTATTTGGCGTTTAAAATACATATACAAGACACTGGTACTGTACCTATTATTTTAGGCGTATTCATACTTGTTTGGACAAATGATACCTTCGCATATCTATCGGGAAACCTATTTGGCAAAAACAAACTTTACGAAAGAATTTCCCCAAATAAAACCTGGGAAGGTTTCATTGGTGGAGTTGCGTTTTCAATACTTGTTGGATTTATTCTCGATCAATATGTATATCTGAATGCCGGTTTTGCACCTTTCTTTTGGGCAAAGTCTGCCATCTTTATAGCTCCTGCAGCAGTGGTTGGAGATCTTTTTCAATCGGCATTGAAAAGAAAAATGAAGGTCAAGGATACCGGAAACATCATGCCTGGTCATGGAGGAGTTTTGGACCGCTTTGATGCCATGCTCTTCGCGCTTCCAGTATTTTACCTTTTATTTTATTTCGAAGCAATATAATTACCTTAGACGATGACTTTACACAGAGAAGGAACAAGCATAATACTTACAAGCATCGCCATTAGTATCGCACTGGGCGCGTTAAATTGGGTCTATATTTTCCCGATTTCTAATACTATTGGCTCATGTATTTTCATACTATTATTGGTAATGCTGGTTTTGGTTATCCAATTTTTTCGAATACCTAAAAGACAAAACACCTACAAACCAAACGAAATAACTTGCCCAGCAGATGGGAAAGTAGTGGTCATAGAGGAAACAACGGAAACCGAATATTTCAATGATAAAAGGATACAAGTATCGATCTTCATGTCGCCATTAAACGTGCATGCCAATTACTATCCAATAAAAGGGTCCTTGCCTTTCGTCAAATACCACCCCGGAAAATTTTTAGTCGCATGGCATCCGAAGAGTAGTACAGAAAATGAGAGAACCACAATTGTTCTTAAAAATGAGGACGGAAAAGAAATTCTTATCCGACAAATAGCAGGTGCGGTTGCAAGACGAATTTGTTACTATGGTCAGGAAAATGACAAGGTAGCACAAGCTGGCGAATTAGGATTTATTAAATTTGGATCACGCGTCGATTTATTCATGCCATTGGGGACCAAAATAGATGTAAAGCTTGGCCAGAACGTTCAGGCGAAACTTACCAGCATTGGGTTTCTTTCATGAATTTTAATATATTCGTATTCTAAACTATTTATCATGAAAAAACTATTTTATACGTTGACGCTGTTGTTGATTGTAGGTACAGTAAGTCATCCAGTATTTGCGTCAAGTGCTTCAACGAAAATTGAGCTCAAAAAAGACGACAAAAAGAAAAAGAAAAAGAAAAAAAGAGGTAAAAAGAAAGCCTCTTGTTCAACAGAGAA